>JAYUFN010000378.1:0-3325 GCA_043738705.1 Bacteroidota bacterium | reverse complement strand
GGACAAATCCAATTGCAGTAGCGATACCTGCTAACGAACAACCGGCATTTGTTGCAGATTTCGCTACAACAACCGCAGCAAATGGTAAGCTCGAAATTTTACAAAGAAAAAATGCTGATACGCCGTTGGGTTGGATTCAGGACAAAGAGGGGAATGAAACAACCGACGCTAATATTTTAAAGAAACAAGGTGCACTCTTACCATTGGGAAGCGATCGGGAACATGGCAGCCATAAAGGATATGCATTGGGAAGTATTGTCGATATTTTTTCAGCTGTATTAAGTGGGGCATCTTATGGTCCTTGGGCGCCACCATTTCCTGCCTATGTTCCAATGCCTGAAAATCAACCAGGGCAAGGTCTTGGACATTTTTTTGGAGCTATGCGGGTAGATGCATTCCGACCAGCAGAAGATTTTAAACAGCACATGGATAACTGGATCACAAGATTTCGCTCAGCAATACCAGCACCAGGGTATGATAAAGTATTAATACCAGGCGATCCGGAAAGAGAAATGGAAACTTTGCGAATCCATAATGGTATTCCATTGGTAGAGGCTGTTGAAAAGGACCTTCAAATAATTGGAGAAAATTTTGGAATACAATTCTAATCGTGAGTGTTTGTATGAAAAATAAAATATTTTACTTTTTATTTTTAGTCTGCTTGTATCCTTTGCATGCATCGGCACAGGTTAATAATGATTCGGTTGATGTAATCGTTGTAAACAGATCAAATAAAAAAACCAACCTTACTAAATTTTTAGATACAAAAAAATGGGATAGTTTATTTCCAAACAGGTTCCATATTTCAACATATTCTGACAGCAGTTTTGCTAAAATACCTAAAAAAGATTTTTACAGCTTCGATGCTTTTGTTAAAGCCGCAAAATTATTTCCAATTTTTTTGGGCGATGGAACCGATTGTATACAAAAGAGAGAACTGGCAGCATTCCTTGCAAATATCTCGCACGAAACCAATGGGGGATGGGAAGGTGCTTCTGGAGGAATGTACCGTTGGGGGTTGTATTTTGTTAAGGAAAACGGATTTCCTAACACCAAATTTAACTATGCTGATACGAGCAAGAAAAAATGGTTACCAGTATCTGCTAAATCTTACCATGGCAGAGGACCGATACAATTAAGTTGGAACTATAATTATGGTCAGTTTAGTGAAGCTTATTTTGGAGATAAAAACATTTTGCTGAATAACCCCGACTTGCTTCTGAAAGATCCAGTATTATGTTTTGCAAGCGCAATTTGGTTTTGGGTAACAGATCAATACCCCAAACCTTCCTGTCATGATATTATGGCTGGACAGTGGGAGCCTACTCCAAAAGATATTGCTGGTAATAGAGGATTGGGTTTTGGAACGGTTGTGAATGTGATTAATGGAGGTTTAGAATGCGGCCAAAACCATTCTGAAAGAACTAAATATCGATATGGTTTTTATGATTACTTCTGCATTTTTTTAAAGATCGATAAAGGGCTTAACGCTGATTGTAGTTCGCAAAAGCCATTTGGTCTCTAATTATTTTTTTTATAACTGAATCGCCGTATTTACAAATGCTTTTGTACCGGATGCATTATTAGGATTCCCGCTAAACAAATTTAAAATGGAATTCTTAATCAATCACGAAACACTAACGTTCGTTATTTAAATTCTTATTAAATTGTTTTAAGCTCAAATGCTACATTTGCAAATTAAATTCAAATGGTTTTATGAAAATAATGAAGTTTGGCGGAACCAGTGTAGGAAAGCCAGAGCGGATGCATCAAGTGTCACAATTAATTACGAAAGATGCAGAATCTAAAATTGTTGTATTAAGTGCATTAAGTGGTACTACTAATGCGTTGGTAGATATTAGTAATAGTTTAGCAGCAAGCGATAGAGAAGGGGCTAAGCAAAAGATCGATATCCTTGAATCTCATTACCACAACTTCGTCACTGATTTGGTGAAGCAGGATGTGAATCGCGAAAAGGCAAACGCAATTGTTTCAGAACATTTTGAATTTCTGAATATCATTTTACGAATTTCTTTTTCAGAAGCACTGAATAAAGATATCCTTGCACAAGGCGAATTAATGAGCACCAAATTATTTTGTGTTTATCTAGAAGAATTAGGGATCGATCATTTGTTGTTACCTGCTTTAGAGTTCATGTCTGTTGATGCAAATGAAGAACCAAATTTCCCTGCTATCCGCACTAAATTAACAGCCCTGCTTGCAGTACATTCTGATAAGAAAATATTTATTACACAGGGATATATCTGTAGAAATATACGTGGCGAAGTGGATAATTTGAAGCGGGGGGGTAGCGACTATACTGCTTCCTTAGTTGCTGCGGCGATCAATGCAAGTGTTTGTGAAATATGGACAGATATCGATGGTATGCACAATAACGATCCGCGAATTGTAAATAAGACCGTTGCTATTGAACAACTCAGTTTTGATGAAGCAGCTGAGTTAGCATATTTTGGAGCTAAAATCTTGCACCCTACTTGCATCTGGCCTGCTCAACAAGAAAATGTTCCAGTAAAATTATTAAATACAATGCAGCCGGAGGCTACAGGAACTGTAATTACTAAAGAGGCTGGAAGCGTTGGTGTGAAAGCCGTTGCTGCAAAAGATGGAATTATTGCCATCAAAATTAAGAGTAGTAGAATGTTATTGGCTTACGGATTCTTGCGTAAAGTTTTTGAAGTGTTTGAGAAATACCGTACTTCAATAGATATGATCACTACTTCTGAAGTTGCGGTATCCGTTACAATTGATTCCGATATATCGCTTAATGAAATAATCAAAGAATTGGAACCATTTGGTACTGTTGAAATAGAGAAAGACCAATCAATCGTTGCGATTGTTGGTAACGAAATTGCAAAGACGGATGATGTATTAATGAAGTTGTTTGATGCTATTCGCGAAATACCTGTTACCATGGTTAGCTATGGGGGAAGTCCACACAATATTTCATTACTCGTTCCAAAAGAGTACAGAACAAAAACTTTGCAGTTATTGAATAGCGGCCTGTTTGGATTGTAGAAAAAATCAAAAATAAAAATCAAAAAGTCAAAAAATAGTTTGCGTAAATAAGAAAGGCTGTCTCAACCGAGCAGCCTTTCTTATATTTTTAATTTTCACTTTTGAGTTAGATAATCAACAATGCGTCTCCGTAACTGAAGAAACGATATTTATCTTTGATTGCTTTTTTGTAAGCTTCAATAGCCAAATCATATCCTGCAAAAGCGCAGGTCATAATCAGCAAACTTGTTTTTGGCAAATGAAAATTAGTAACCAAACTATCGGCTACATTAAATTTGTATGGAGGGTG
>JAYUFN010000377.1:0-3336 GCA_043738705.1 Bacteroidota bacterium | reverse complement strand
TTATTAATATCAATTACATCCTGTCCCATTCCATTAGCAGAAGTATGTTTAAAATAAGAAGTTGCCTTATCCGTAAAAGTGCCATCATGATTATTGATGTACAGTAAGTCATTTGAATTAAAATCGTTGGTTACGAAGATATCTTTCCACCCATCCTTATTTATATCAGCAATATTTACGCCATGTCCATACCCTTCAATCGTTAGTCCTGCCTTCTTCGTAACATCTGTAAATACGGGATGTTTTAACTTAGGGTCATAATCATTTCGAAATAATTTACCGGTACTAGGATATGAGCCATCGGTGATTTTTTTTCGATAAATTGACGGGTTATCTCCCTTAACAATTTCGTTTACCGTTAAATAAACATCCATGTCACCATCATTGTCATAGTCGAAAAAAGCAGCCATGGTTGTGTATGAATGATCATTTAATCCATACTCTTTTGCCATCTCTTTAAACTTTGGCACTCCTTGTTTATCGAATCCTTGATTGATGTACAGCAGATTTTCTCTTTTTGTTGAATCATCTAAAATGGTGCAGCTCACATAAATATCTTGAAGCCCATCGTTATTAATATCAATTACAGTTACGCCTCTACTCCACTTACCACCCCCATCAACTGCAGCCATTTTTGTAACGTCTTCGAATTTAAAATCACCTCTGTTTATGTATAATTTATTTGCAACTTGGTTGCCTGTAAAATACAAATCCATTAATCCATCATTATTAAAATCGCCGACTCCTACGCCACCCCCATTATAAATATTAGTAAGGTCTATCGGATTAACAGAATCATTTTCAATAATTCGATTGGCGAAATGAATACCTGATTCTTTAGCTTCGATTTTTTGAAAAAGTTGATTTTGTTTTTTACAAGAAACAGTTGTGGCTATATATAAAAATGCCAAAAATAGTTGCAAAATATTTTTCATAAAATGTTTGAGGTACGAGCAATAAAAAAGGGGATAGGGAAAAACCCTATCTCCTTCAAAACTAAAGAAGAAATATTAAATATTAATAGCCCTTATTTTGAACTAATCTGATTGTACCGTCAGCATTCAAGTTGTCAATTTCATTTTGTGGAATTGGCATCATTTCATGTTGACCTGCAATGAATACAGCTCCTAGTTTCAATGGTCTGTTTACTTCGCGAGCGATGTAAGCATTGATTGTTGTAGCAGCAATACCCCATCTTACTAAGTCGAAGAAACGATGGCCTTCCATTGCTAATTCTAACCTTCTTTCCATTCTAACTGCTTTAACTGCAGTTGCTTTATCAGCAAATGAAGTATAAGTAGCTATTGTATATTTATCAGCAGGAGTAGTTTGTACAGACCAGCTTGCAGAAGCAGCATTGTAATCGCCTGGAGCGCCTTTGTAAACCCATTGTGCGGGGTTTGAAGCTCTAGTGCGAACTTGGTTAACATAGCCAACAGCAGCAGTTAAATCGTTTGCATCAGCAGCACACTCAGCAGCCCATAACAGTACGTCTGAGAAACGAATGATGTTTACGTTATTAGCAACTAATTCTGTAGGTCCCCAATAAGCACTACCCACATCAGTAAATGCGCCTTTTTGAGATGATGCATAAACGTTCTTGATTGGACTGAAAAGACCATCGTTCGTTGGATTTCTGATCCAAGCTTCACCCGGATGAAGACCCCAATCTAAATATGGAATACCCGGGCGACCCATTGTCCAGTCGATCCTTGGATCCAAATTTCCTGTGTATTTTGCACCGTACTGAGAACTTACATGATTACCTTGGAAATAGGTGTCTAATAAAGGAAGACCATTCGCATCAGTTTTAAAAGCATCCGCTAAGTCTTGAGAAGGGTTATTGAAACCGCAGCAAGCACCTGGACCACCTGTATAAGGGAAGTTCAAGATATCACCGTAGTTACCATTAGGATCTCCACCCCAAGCAACAGATGAACCATCCTGTACAGAAGTTTGAGCAGCGAATACCGATTCTGCACTATTTTTCTGAGCAGGGTTAAAGTTTGAATAGTAATTCGCAGTTAAAGCATACTTCGCGCCAGCAGAAGTTTTACCATTTGCAATCACATCTTTTAAGATGGTATATGCATCGGTTAACTTATTTTGGAACATCAATGCTTTAGCTTGCAAAGACTTTGCAGCCCATTTATTTGCACGACCAACTTCTGTCCAAGTATCAGGCAGGTTGTCAGCAGCAAATTTAAGGTCGTCATTAATTTTTGGCCAAGCATCAGTAGCGTTTGATACAACTGTATTTGTAGGAGATACTGTTTCATCAGCAAAAATAATGTTTCCGAAAATTTTCTTCAAATCCATATGGAAGAAAGCTCTCAAAAATCTTGCCTGTGCTGTAATTTTTGTTTTAGTAGCATCTGCAATACCTGTTGATATTTTCAGTGTGTTCAATACATCATTACAACGCTGAATAGCAGCATAATTCAATTTCCATTTTTGTGGAATAGCACCGTTTGTTGGCGTTAAAGATGAACCCCATTTTTCCATTGGAGCAGCATCAGCTACGTCGGTAGGATCAGATCCTTTATAAGCATCATCGCTGGTAACTCCACCGAAGATCCAGTTAGAAGCTCCAGATGCGAATCCGTCTCCAGATGCGCCCTCACCATCAACTAGAGAATAAGCTCCAATTAACAAACCTTGTATACCTGCTTCAGAAGAAACAATGTTTGGTCCTAATGTTCCAATTGGAGGTTTGTCAAGGAAGCTCTTGCCACAAGCCACAATCGTCGTAACGATTAAAAGGCTTAATATTATTTTAGTTTTCAGATTTATTTGTTTCATATACGCCATTTAATAATTTATTTAAAAGTTTACGTTAAGACCAATTAAGAAAGTAGGAGTATGTGGGTAGTTACCTTGGTCTATACCAAATCCAACAGTATTGTTAATATCAGAACTCTGTAATTCTGGATCCAATCCTTTGTATTTAGTGATTGTAAGCAGATTTGCAGCTTGTATATAAACTCTCAAACGTTCAACACCAATTTTAGCCAATTTGTTTGCAGGTAAAGTATAACCTACTTGCACTTGTTTAAGACGCAGGTAAGAACCTTTGCTGATGAAATAGCTATTCGCAACTAGATCCGAACTAAATGAACCAGTGGTCATTAATTTAGGGATTGTTGTGTTTGTATTTGTTGGAGTCCAAGCATTTAAAGCAACATCTTTTCTAATTCCACCTTTAAAGAAGTCTGGGAAATCAGTAAAGTATTTGGTATTGTCAAAAATATCATTTCCGGCAGAACCAAAGATAAATGCTGACGCGTCAAATGCTTTATAAGTAAATGCTAAGTTAACACCATAAGTGAATTTAGG
>JAYUFN010000376.1:0-3351 GCA_043738705.1 Bacteroidota bacterium | reverse complement strand
CAGCAATTACAGTTGATTATTATTTTTATTGGAATGTTTGTAGCCGGATATCTCATTGTTCATTATTTGCCTACTGGGATTGGATTTTCGGAAGCATTAAAAGTGAGTGGAGCATCCGGTAAATTAAATGTAATTACCACTGGGTTTACTGAAAAAGGATTCGACTGGAAAGACAGATATAATATCGTTAGCGGAATCATTGGTGGCTTCTTTCTAGCGCTTTCTTATTTTGGTACTGATCAATCGCAAGTTGGGCGATATCTAACTGCGAAAGATACTACTGAAAGCAGGATTGGTCTTTTGATGAATGGACTTGTAAAAGTGCCAATGCAATTTTTGATCTTGCTTTTGGGTGCAATGTTGTTTACTTTTTATCAGTTTAATAATGCACCCATATTCTTTAATAAATCGGTGGCAGAAAAAGCTGCAACTACTGTTTATAAAGATTCACTAAGTTCCATTGAAAATAAATTCAATCAACAACAAATCATCCAGCAGAAATGGAGTAAGGCATATACCATGCCTGGGAACGCTAAATTTAAAGACAGTTTGCAGATGGGTACTAAGCAAATGTCTGCTACTCAAAAAGAATATAAAACAATTTTGAAGAAAGCACTGCCTTCTGCCGATACGAATGATACAAACTATATCTTTCTTCGCTTTGTGGTAGACTTTTTACCCAAGGGATTGGTTGGCTTATTGATTGCAATTATTTTTCTGGCAGCTTGGGGGTCAATCGCAGCTGCGTTGAATTCACTTGCATCCTGCACCATGATTGATTTTCACGTCCGATTCATTGGTTCTGTTTATGATAAAAATAATTTGGAGCAATGTGCTTCAGAATATAAAGCCTCTAAATATTATACACTAGGATGGGGAATCTTCTCAATTATCACTGCTGAATTTGCAACTGGAATGGGAAGCCTGATTGAAGCAGTGAATGTTTTAGGGTCTCTTTTTTACGGAGTAATTTTGGGCATATTTTTGGTAGCTTTTTATCTAAAAAAAATAGGCTCCAATGCAGTTTTCTTATCCGCTATTATTGGGGAATTGATTGTAATTTGTTTTTTCTTTCTCGACAAATACGAAATTATTGGGTTAGGATTTTTATGGCTCAACGTAATTGGAGCAATGTCTGTTGTGATCTTGAGTTTAGTGGCGCATCAATTACTCCCCAAAAAAATAAACTATTCAGTTCGCTCAAATGGCCATTCTTGATTTCTGTTTGATTTAATTAGGTATGCAATAATGCCCAACCCAATTACAGCGAGTCCACCAAATATCATCTTTTGCCCTGTTGAAACAAATACTAAAGCCCAGATACTAATGGCTAAAATAATTGGAAGAGGATATAACGGCATTTTCCATTCAAAGTGTGCTTTCCCCTTTCTTTTTACTAGTAAAATCAATCCGATTGCTTGACCAATAAATTGAATTAAAATTCGCATGGCCAAAATCGCACTAATTATTTCAGATAGCCTTAATAAAAGACTAAAAACAAAAGCAACAGAACCCAATACTAGCAAGGAGATATAAGGAAAATGTTTGGTTGGATGTAGCTTAGCAAAAATTTTAAAAAATGCACCATCGTTTGCAGCTGCATATGGGATTCTGCTATAGCCTAACGTTGCAGAAAATACCGAAGCAAATGCAACCCAAAGTATTAATACAGTAGCAATATTCGCAGCGGTTTGTCCAAATAAAACTGCCACAAATTCACTCACAACAAATTTACTTTTTTGAATTTGTTCAAGCGACAAAACTGATGCCACGCTGATATTCATCATAAGGTATAAAAAAGCGATCCCGACGATTGAGATAAACATGCTTTTAGGAATATTTTTTTTGGGGTTAATAATCTCGCCACCCAAGTGACAAACATTGTAATATCCTAAATAACTATAAATGGTTTTAACACTTGCAAAACCGAGCGCTGCTGCAAATGCATGATCAAGTTTTAATCCATCATTGATGTGTAAAATTGGTTGCATGAAATTTCCATGATAAATGCCACCCCCAATTAACCAAGCCATCGTTATTAAAACGCCCATCCAAAGCAGCACACTGATTTTTCCAATTGCTTCGATCTTGCGATACAATAAAAGTACAATCATGATTACCAAACTGCCACTAATTACTTTGCCCTGCCAGTCGTTTAATGGTATAATATATCTGAAATAAGTTGCAAATCCGATTGCTGCAGATGCGATTACTAAAGGAGCTTGTATCATAGTCTGCCATACAAAAAGAAAACTCACAAGTTTGCCCCATTTAGGACCAAACCCTTCTTTCAAAAAATTGTAACTACCACCTGCTAATGGATAGGTGGCACCTAACTGACTCCATACCATCGCGTCAACAAATGATAAAATAGCTCCAGCTACCCATGCATAAAGGAACCATGGCCCTTGCATAATCTCAGCAACCATGCTTAAAACAACAAATGGCCCAATACCAACCATATCAGTCATATTAATGGCTGTAGCTTGTAAAATACTTATCTTTCTATCCAGTTTTGGTTGATTATTAATACTCATATCGCTATAAAACTATTTCTTTGTAAGGATACCAAATAATTATGGGTAATATATTTTCAACTGTCGATTGGGCTAAGGGTTCCAATATCTATGAAGTTAATATTCGACAATATACGGAAGAGGGAAGTTTTGCCGCCTTTGCAAAACATTTACCACGTTTAAAGGCGATGGGTGTAGAGATTCTTTGGCTGATGCCGATTACACCAATCAGCGAAAAAGTACGACAGGGAAAATTAGGAAGCTATTATGCATGTAGTAGCTACACGAGTATTAATCCTGAGTTTGGATCTTTAAAAGATTTTAAAAACTTAATTGATAATGCGCATCAACTAGGTTTCAAAATAATTATTGATTGGGTAGCTAATCATACAGGTTGGGATCATCACTGGAGCTTCGAGCATCCTAATTGGTATGTAAAAGATGCAACGGGAAATTTCACCGAAATTAATGGCTGGCACGATGTGATAGATCTTAATTATTCTGTAGATGCAATGCGCATAGCAATGAGTAATGCAATGCAGTATTGGGTCAGGGAGTGTGATATTGACGGGTTTCGTTGTGATATGGCACATTTGGTTCCTTTGGATTTTTGGATTAATGCAAGGCAAGAATGCGACCAGATTAAACCTTTATTCTGGTTAGCTGAATGTGATGTTGCAGAGTATCATCAGGCTTTTGACGCTACTTATGCGTGGGACTGGATGCATCTCACTGAGCAGCAAAAAAATAATAAAGCAAGTATAAATGATATAAGAAACTGTTTACACAAATATTCGCAATACCCAAATAATGCAATCAAATTATTTTTTACGAG
>JAYUFN010000375.1:0-3355 GCA_043738705.1 Bacteroidota bacterium | reverse complement strand
CAATAGTAATTGCGCATCGATTATCTACCATCAGAAAAGCAGACAAAATCATAGTGCTGGATAAAGGAGTTCTAAAAGAAATGGGTACACATGAAGAGTTATTGGCACTTGGAGGCTATTATGCCAAGCTTCATGAGATGCAGTTTGAAAAGAAAAAAGCATTTATCGCCTAAAAAAGACAAATTTTCAGGCACTGATCCTAAAAGAAATTCCCCAACAATATTTTCTATTATTTTGCTTCGAATTTTTGGGGGCTTACCCCTATCTTTGCGGCAAATTTCGAGACAGGTATGGCCTTTAAAAGCATAAAATCTTTATTAGTAGTGTTGATTAGCGTAGCATCAATGCTCTTCACAACAGCACTGCATGCAGAAAATAAGCCCGAAAAACTGGCTGAACAAGCAGGGAAAGAGAAAATAGAAGGCGCTTTTGATCCCGCCGAATTAATCATGGAGCATATTTTAGATGCCCACGAATTTCACTTTTTTACCATTGGAGAAACTGAAATAGCGATTCCGCTACCTGTTATCGTTTACTCTAAAGAAAGAGGGGTTTCTGTATTTTCTTATGGCAATTTGAGTCATAGCGCTATTTATGATGGATATAAAAGTGAAGATGGAAAAATTGTAGCAGTTGATGCCAGTGGAAAAGTTGAAGAGGCTGTTAGTTTATATGATTTTAGTTTAACGCGGAATGTTGTTCAGATGCTGCTAGCCTTGGCTTTGCTAACTATTTTAATGATAAGCGTTGCCAACAAATATAAAAAAGGGGGTGCAACAACAGCTCCATCAGGTTTTCAAAACGCCATTGAGCCTGTCATTACTTTTGTAAGAGACGATGTTGCTAAACCAAATCTTGGTCATGCTTATGAAAAATACATGCCCTATTTGTTAACCGTATTTTTCTTTATTCTAATTAACAACCTGATTGGATTAATCCCTGGTACAGCGAATGTTACGGGTAATATTGCATTTACAGTTGTGCTAGGAGTGATTAGTTTCTTTGTAATTTTATTTAGTACTAACCGCCATTTTTGGGCACATATCTTTAACCCACCTGTGCCTGGTTTTGTAAAACCAATTTTAGTGCCTGTTGAGTTTCTAGGAATTTTCACCAAGCCATTTGCCTTGATTGTCCGGCTTTTTGCCAATATGGTTGCAGGGCATATCATCATTACTTGTTTTGTAATGCTGATTTTTATTTTCGGAGCAATGAGCAAAGTTGCTGGATGGGGATTTGCTCCTATATCGATCGCTTTTACTGTATTCATTTACTTAATTGAAATATTGGTTGCGTTTATTCAAGCATTCATCTTTACCAATTTAACAGCAGTGTTTATTGGTCAGTCAAGAGAAGGTGCTCACGAAGAAGCACATCATTAATCTTTTTTTTCATAAACAAAAACAAACAGTATGTCTGCAATTATTAATTTGTTGGATGTTAGTTTAAGCCATTTAGGTGGTGCTATTGGTGCAGGTTTAGCTGCAATCGGTGCTGGTATCGGTATCGGTCAAATCGGTAAAGGTGCTGTAGAAAGTATCGCTCGCCAACCAGAAGCATCTAGCGACATCCGTGCTAACATGATCCTGACAGCTGCGTTCGTTGAGGGGGTTGCCCTTTTCGCAGTTATCGCTGGTATCTTGGCTGTATTGAAGAAATAAGCCTTGTAGCAAAAACTTTTCACTGCATTCAAAGCAAAGGGCGATGAATGCAGTGATCTTTTAGTAAAAATAGTTCTAACCTTCAAATAGAGAATATGGAATTGTTAAACCCCGGCCTGGGATTATTGGTTTGGACACTAATAGCGTTCCTAATCGTATTTTATATCCTGCAAAAATTTGCTTGGAAACCGATATTAGCTACCCTAAAGGAAAGAGAAATTGGTATCGCAGATGCGATCGCTACTGCAGATAAAGTAAGAGCAGAAATGGCTTCATTGAAAAACGAAAACGAAGCATTGATGATTCAGGCGCGAGAAGAAAGAGCAGTGATGATCAAAGAAGCGAGAGAAACTTCTAATCAAATGTTATCCGACGCAAAAGAAAAAGCAAGATTAGAATATGACAGAATCGTTGCAGATGCACAGTTAGCTATTATGCAACAAAAAAATGCAGCACTAACTGAAGTGAAAAATCAAGTTGGTTCATTGGTTGTAGAAGTTGCAGAGAAAGTATTACGAAGAGAATTAGCTAATAAAGCAGATCAGGAAAACTTTATAAGAGGATTAGCTGAAGTAGTAAAATTGAATTAAAAATTGCATGAATGATTCACTGATTATTGTGAGTCGTTTGAAAATAGAATAGCATGCCCAATCCACGTTTAGCAGACAGATACGCAAAAAGCTTAATTGATCTTTCTATCGAGAAAGACCAGCTGGAAGCGGTATATGCTGATATGAAATACCTCCAGGAATTGTGCAAAGCGAGTAGAGAATTAGTAAATCTGATGCGCAGCCCGATTGTGCGTAACGATCAGAAAAATGCCATCCTGCTTGCATTGACCAAAGGAAAAATTAGCGCAATCACTACTGCTTTTAACGAACTATTGGTTCGTAAAGGTCGTGAAGGAGACCTTCCCGAAATAGCAGTTGCTTTCGTTAATCAATACAATGAACTGAAAGGAATTCATGTTGTAGTACTAACGGCGGCTACTGAGCTGAGTGCTGAATTAAAAGCATCGATTGTAACAAAAATTAAGGAATCACAAGGCTTTAAGGAGATCGAATTAGAAACAAAAGTGAATGAGGAATTGATTGGTGGCTTTGTTTTGGAGTTCGATAATAAATTAGTAGACACAAGTATTCTGATGGATCTTAAAGAGATCAAAACTCAGTTCTTGGATAATCATTTTGTAAGAAAGATCTAATTATAATAGTACAAATCAATAACGATAATTTTAAAAAGTGATATCATGGTTGACATTAAGCCCGATGAAATATCCGCGATCCTCAGACAACAGTTAAGCAACTTTAATGTAAGTGCTGATCTGGAAGAAGTTGGAACCGTATTACAGGTAGGAGATGGTATTGCCCGTGTGTATGGCCTTAACGGTGTACGCAGTGGTGAACTAGTAGTGTTTGAAAATGGCGTAAAAGCTATTGCATTGAACTTGGAAGAAGACAATGTGGGTGTGGTATTGATGGGAGAAAGCGGAGACATCAAGGAAGGTGCTAAAGTAAAAAGAACAGGACAGATCGCCTCTATTAAAGTTGGGGAAGGCCTGGTTGGTCGTGTGATCAATACCTTGGGTGAACCAATCGATGGTAAGGGTCCAATCACTGGCGAATTATATGAAATGCCATTGGAGCGTAAAGCACCGGGTGTTATCTTTCGTGAGCCAGTTAAGGAACCATTAC
>JAYUFN010000374.1:0-3364 GCA_043738705.1 Bacteroidota bacterium | reverse complement strand
TTTTTCTTTCGCCATCCCGATTGCAGGACCGATGATCATAATTGTGTCGCCTTCTTTCAGCGTTCCAGAATCCAGTAAGAACTCTCCTACTTTTATTTTAGGATAATAATTAGTGGCTTTCCCTAAATAGATCTTTCTTTCTTTGGCGATAGATCCAGCAGTTTTAGTCCATTCTCCCAATTTTCTTCCCAAATAGTAGCCTTCCCAAAATCCTCTATTATATACCTTCAACAAACGATCCTTCCATAGGTTGATCTTATCGGAATTATATTCATTATTCTTAACTGCTTCAATAGCTTCTCGATAGCATTCAGTTACTGTATGCACATAATCGGCACCCTTACTCCTTCCTTCAATTTTAAAAACATCCACCCCACTGGCTATTAACTGATCAACTAAATCAATGGTACAAAGGTCTTTGGGCGACATGATATATTCACTATCTATCAATAACTCTTCGTTCGTTTCCGTGTCTTTAACCGTATAAGTTCTTCTGCAGTTTTGTAAGCAAGCTCCCCGATTAGCAGATGCATTTTGTGTATGTAGACTTAAATAGCATTTCCCTGAAACAGCCATACAAAGCGCGCCATGAACAAATAATTCTATTTTTATTAACTCCCCCGAGACCCCCCGAATATTTCTCCGCACAATTTCTCTACTTATATTTTCCACTTGTTTTAAAGTGAGCTCTCTGGCCAATACCACCACGTCAGCAAATCTTGCGAAAAAATGTACAGCTTCGATATTACTCACGTTGGCCTGTGTTGAAATATGCAGTGGAATTTTAAGCTGACTACAATATTCAATCACTGCAAAATCGGCTGCTATCACAGCATCTATACCGTGTTTTTTAACTTCTTGCAAAATCGTTTGCAACAATTTCATATCGTGCTCATACATCACCGTATTGAGTGTGATATAAGATTTAATAGAATTATTTTTACAAATTCTACTTATTTCAGAGAGGTCACTAATACAAAAAGTATTGGCAGAGCGAGCACGCATATTTAATTGCTCAACGCCAAAATAAATGGCATCAGCTCCGCCATTAATCGCAGCCTGCAAGGCTTCAAAAGACCCTGCCGGAGATAACAATTCGATACTTAATTTTTTCATTATAGTTGGCAAATATAATAATTAAGGGTAATTTTATCTTTAATTATTTACTATGATACGCCTTACCAAAATATTTCATTTCGAAATGGCGCACGCCATACATGGGTATCTGGGTGCTTGTAAAAATATCCACGGACACTCTTACGAATTGCATGTAACACTTGGCACATCCATTATTCAAAAAAAATATATTCCATCCCCAGGATTCATCATAGATTTTAAACAGATCAAAAATCTGGTATATAGTTGCATTATTGAAAAATTTGATCATCACCTACTTTTATCGGAAGATTATATCGCTCAACATCATGCAATTAGGGGTTATGAAAACCTAATAGTTTGGGAAATAGAACCAAGTGCAGAAAATATTTTAATCTACATGCAGCAAGTAATACAAGAAAAGCTTCCTATTGATATCAAGCTGGTTCATTTAAAACTATTTGAAACAAAAGATTCTTTTGCTGAATGGCTAATAGATGATTAAGTGTTAAATATTTAGTTACCAGTTTGAACTATACTAATAAAACAAATTATGTTTTCAAAAGCTACTGAGTATGCTTTAAGGGCTACCATTTATATCGCTCAAAAAAGTTCGATTTCAAATAAATTGAGTCTAGCAGATATTGCAAATGCTATCGATTCCCCTCCTTCTTTTACAGCAAAGATTTTGCAATTATTGACCAAGAATAATTGTGTGATTAATTCTGTAAGGGGGCCAAACGGCGGATTTTATATAACAGACAAGGCCAAACAATTACAACTCCGAAAAGTGTTGGAAGCCCTGAATGAAAACGACTTATTTGATAAATGTATCTTAGGCTTAAAGAAGTGCTCTGAAACCAAACCTTGTCCACTTCATTTTCAGTACAAACCCCTAAAACAAGAGTTGATCCACTTATTTCAAAACAATACTATTCAAGATCTTTCAGAAAAAGCAGATACTGAATCTTTGTTTATCAATAATTCGATTTGATTAATTATTTAAATCGCAGATTTTTGTTTCTCATTTCTAGTCGTACAAAAGAGCCCGAAGTGGTGAGTTGATAATTCATCCAATTACCATCGGAAGATGTTCCTAAAAATAAAGCTGCAGAAGATTCTGCTTTATCTGCGATCGACCAATTACACCAAGATATTTTATTTGCATCCAAAAAGGTGTACCAAGTATTTGTTTCATTCTCATTAACAACACCATCACCTGTAGCATCGGTTGTTCCATATTCTGTTACCAATAATGCTATCCCTTTGTCCATCGCAATTTTAGCCTTATCTCTTAAAGCTTGTTTATGAGTGCCCGAATAAAAATGTAATGTATAAGCAATATTCGTTCCCACGAGTGTATCATTTGCTGCTACGTCTACATCCTGAGACCAAGTTGGTGTGCCACAAATAATTAAGTTATGGGGATCGTAGTGCCGAATTGAATCAATGATAGATTGATGATAAGGCTTTATCACTGACTTCCATGAAACTTGCAACGGTTCATTAAAAGGCTCATAAATAATATTGGGTTTATTTCCATATTTTTTTGCCATTTCAACAAAAAATTTTGTTGCCTGCTGTAAATGATCTGAAGCGTGGTGATCGTGCCAATCGATAATCACATACATTCCGTTTGCAATAGCAGCATCCACCACATCAATCACTTTTTGTTTTTCGATGTCGGGGTTAGTTAAATAACCACCTTCTTCTACTGCCATGGCTGCTCTTACTACATTACAATACCAATCGTCTTTAAGCCATTTTACACAGCTGGCATTATAGTATTTACCGATCCATTGACTCCAGTAAAAAGACATCCCCCTTAACTGAACAGCCGAATCGACTTTCCCCGTAATTCGGTTTCCTGAAACTTTAAGTTGACCATAATATTCAACTGCTGTGCTGTTGGTCATCTCTTTTTCGGGAGTAGGTGCAACGGGTGTTACAGGTGTTATGAGAGTGATTGGTGCAGATGAATCAGATTTCTTACAAGAAACGATCACTGTTGAAAGTAATAAGAAGTAAATAATAGTTTTTAAATATTTCATATCATTTATGTTCATACAAATTCAGTAATCAAAACCAAAAGAGGCTCCTTTTTCAAGAAAACCTCTTTGGAATTTCAGTGGAGTCGAGGGGAGTCGAACCCCTGTCCAAACATCGCTACCATTAGCTTTCTACATGCTTATTTCATTATTAATTGTAGGCGCTCAGCAGGAAACGAACAAACCAACCAAGCGCTTAGCTGAATAGTCTTAAGTAACAG
>JAYUFN010000373.1:0-3373 GCA_043738705.1 Bacteroidota bacterium | reverse complement strand
TTCTTATTTTTTAGAAGATGTTGCTACTGAATTTCAAATTCAGGGATTAGAATTAGATTGGGTTTGTATTACTTGGGACGCCGATCTTCGATATTCTTCTGAAGGTTGGAAGACTTTTTCATTTGTTGGAACTAAATGGCAAAACATCATAAACGCCCAACGTAAGCAATATTTAATAAATGCCTATCGAGTTTTATTAACGCGTGCACGTCAAGGAATGATTATTGTACTTCCAGAAGGGGATGAAAATGATTCTACTAGAATGCCATTTTTTTATGATGAAACATTCAATTATTTAAAAACGCTAGGAATAACAATTGTGTAGACTATTATCAATGAAGTTGTTTTTTTTATTAAGTAACTTCAAGTAATACTATTTTTATGACCGAAATCCAAGAACTCACCCAAGCCCTGATAAAATTCCGCAACGAACGTGATTGGGAACAATTTCATAATCCTAAGGATCTTGCTTTAGCGCTAAGCGTTGAAGCGGGTGAATTGTTAGAAGTATTTCTTTGGAAATCGCCGGAAGATGCAAACAAGGAAAAAGTTAAGGAAGAGCTGGCAGACATATTTGCATTCGGACTTTTATTGGCCGACAAATATGGGTTTGATTTGAAAGAAATTGTGATGGAAAAAATAATCCGCAACGGTGAAAAATATCCGGTTGAAAAAGCAAAAGGAACTGCCAAGAAATACAACGAGCTATGATCGTATACAACGCCACCAAAGAACAGTTTCTTGATGATGTGCTTACCAACGATATTGAAAACATTGTTCTACGTAACGTGAAACTGAAACTGAACCGCGGCGTTGGGATTGCTGAAATTAAATCCTGGGCTTCCTCGCTCGTATATATGGATCGCATTATGCGCGATGCTGAGATCCCCGGTGATTGCGGCGTAGCCATCGAATACCAAATTCCTCAAACTGGTAAACGCATCGATTTTATTATCTCCGGGCAAAATGCTAATCAGTCCGACTGCGCAATGCTCATTGAATTGAAACAATGGTCCGAAGCCAACATCACTTCTAAAGATTCGATTGTTGAAACCTATGTGGGTGGTAGAATGGGTGAACATACCCATCCCTCCTATCAGGCATGGAGTTACGCTACACTGCTGCAAGGATTTAATGAAGTGGTATACACAGAAAATATTCAATTGCATCCCTGTGCTTACTTGCACAATTATATTGAGGACAATGTAATTAAAAATCCTTTCTATGCTGAATACATCGATAAGGCCCCCATCTTTTTAAAAACCGATGCTTTAAAATTACGCGAGTTTATTAAGCAACATATTAAGTATGGTGATCGGTCTAATCTCTTGTTTAGAATTGAGAATGGAAAAATCAGGCCATCAAAATTACTAGCTGATAGCATCGGCAAAATGATCAAAGGCAATCAGGAATTTGTAATGATCGATGATCAGAAAGTGGTTTATGAAAATGCATTAGCACTTGCTAAAAACGCAAGTGAGAAACACAAACAAGTGTTGATTGTGAAGGGTGGTCCGGGTACGGGCAAGTCGGTCGTTGCCATTAACCTCTTAGTGTATCTGACTAAAATTGGTATGCTTGCACAATATGTTTCTAAAAATGCAGCACCAAGAGCAGTATATGAAGCTAGGTTAACAGGAAGTATTCGCCCAACAGTGATTAGAAATTTATTTAGAGGATCGGGTGCTTTTATTGATACGCAGAATAATGAGTTTGATACTTTAATTGTTGATGAAGCTCATCGCCTCAATAAACATAGTGGCCTGTTTGGAAATCTTGGTGAAAATCAAATCAAAGAAATAATTGCTGCTTCAAAATTCTCTGTGTTCTTTATTGATGAAGACCAGCGCGTTACTTTAAAAGATATTGGCCGCCAAGAGGAAATTGAGATCTGGGCAGCTAGAGCTGGTGCGAGTATCACTGAGTTGGAACTTAATTCTCAATTTAGGTGCAATGGTTCTGATGGCTATTTGGCTTGGCTGGATAATATTTTACAGATCAGAGCAACCGCTAACGAAGAAATCACCGATCTGGAATACGACTTTCAAATTGTTGATACACCATCAGAATTACGAGACATCATTTTCGAAAAAAACAAGTTGAGTAATCGTGCAAGAATGGTAGCTGGTTATTGTTGGCGTTGGCCTAGCAAAACTGATGCATCAGCTTACGATATAGAATTTCCAGAGCATGATTTTCGGATGAAATGGAATTTAACCGAAGACGGAAGTACCTGGATCATCAGTCCGGAGTCTGTAAATCAAATTGGTTGCATCCATACTTGTCAAGGACTTGAAGTAGATTATATTGGAGTTATTGTAGGCGAAGATTTAATAGTTAGAAATGGGCAAATCATTGCCGACCCTTCCAAACGTGCAAGCTCCGACAGTTCTGTGAAAGGGTATAAAAGATTACTCCAAGAAAAGCCAGCCGAAACCAAAGAAATGCTCGACCTCATTATCAAAAATACCTATCGCACTTTAATGACCCGCGGGATGAAGGGGTGTTATGTTTATTTTGTGGATGAAGAAACAAGTGCCTATTTTAAGAGTCGATTATAGTCCATATCTTAATGATGTGATTGAAATAAATCCTTTTCAATTTCACCATCATCCTCCACATCTAAATATTGCAAGGAATTAAAATGGAATAAATAAGTGTTTAAAAATTTTGAGATTTTTCTTACTTCCATAAAAGGGTAGTCTGTTAACTTAACATCAATACGGATGGGTCTGTAGATTACCTCATTTTCTGCTAGAACCATTATCATTAAATGCCCATTGGAAGTATATACTTCGCCAAACCAGAAATCGAATCTTTTATTTTCAAAGATTTCTGTTTCTGAAAGTTTCCAAATAATCGTTGGATATAAGGTTTCTATTTTAGTTTTTAATGCTTCCAAACCCATAAAAATTGGATAGAGGGAACTATCCAATTTATCGATCAATTTTTCCTCTTCCTCTTTCCCATCTTCATGATCTACTTTATTTATAAATTCTTTCCATGAATCATATTCATCCTCCTCTTCTTCTACTTCGAAATCTTCATCTGTATCTTCTTCAAAATAATCCTCATGTTGAATAAATTCACTATGGATCAAAAAACCATGATTAAATGGGAAGATTTGTTTTATTTTATTTTCCATTTTATTTTAGTTTTAATGATTTTTGATCATTTCATTCTTCTATAAGATCAATTTCTTGTAACTGAGTAGTTCGCCAGAAATACTCAGTTACATCTATGTCAAGATAATGCAAAAATTTCATCCACTCTGTCATCACTCAATTTCCCCATTGGGGTTATGCAAATATGGAAAGTGGGGTACTAAGACCTTGGATTTCCCCATACAGGTATTTTTTAATGGCTTCTTTTA
>JAYUFN010000372.1:0-9352 GCA_043738705.1 Bacteroidota bacterium | reverse complement strand
TAGGCGCAGGAGGTTTAATAAATGAAGGTATTATTTCTACCCAATTAGGGCTACCCGGAATTCCTGCTATTTCTGAAGAAACTATTATTAAAAGGGATATTGATTTGGCCCGATATACCGATTCCAAACTGCATGTAACTGCTATCTCTACAGAAACAAGTGTTAATTTGGTTAAGGAAGCAAAAAAAGAAGGTCTGCATGTTACCTGTAGTGTAACTCCCTATCATTTGTTCTTTTGCGATGAAGACCTTGTGGATTACGATACTAATTTAAAACAGAATCCGCCATTAAGAACTAGAAAAGATATGCTTGCATTACAGTGCGCGGTTTTGGATGGAACTGTAGATTGTATTGCCAGTCACCATTTTCCTCAAAACTGGGATAATAAAATTTGCGAGTTTGAATATGCAAAATCAGGCATGATTGGATTACAAAGCAGCTATGTTGTTGTAAACACCATACTACCAGATTTGAGTACTGAAAAAATTGTTGCTCTTTTCAGTTCTAATGCACGTACCATTTTTGGATTGAAACCTACCAATATTCAAGTAGGCTCTAAAGCAGAACTAACATTGTTTAGCAGAGATGAAACAACCATACTCACAGCTGATAATAACAAAAGTAAATCTGCCAACTCTCCTTTTTTTGATAAAACATTGAAAGGGAAAGTTTTGGGTATATTACACAAAGGAAATTTCGTAATTAACTAAACTAACTTCAACCAACATGGAAACAAAAATTACTCAGCCTTGGATGAAAGGCTTAATTCTAAGTCTGATTACAATTGTATTTAGCGTAGCACTGTATTTAACCGATTTATGGCAAAATAAATCGCTTGGATATATATCTTATGCAATCATTTTAGGAGGAATTATATGGTCATGCATTTCTTTTTCCAAAGAGATGAATGGGAATGTAACTTTTGGTAATATTTTTGCTCATGGCTTCAAAGTAGCTGCCACATTAATTGTAATTACTGTGATTTATACTTTTTTTTCGGTGAAATTTATTTTCCCTGAAATGACAGATAAAATTATTGATGCTGCAGCTAGGGAAATGGAGAAAAATAAAAATATTACTGAAGATCAAATTAAAACTGCGCTTGACATGACTAGGAAATTTATGTTTCCATTTATGATTGGAGGCGCCATTTTAGGTTATGGCATTTTAGGTGCAATTGGATCAGCAATTGGAGCCGGAATTGCAAAGAAAAATCCAATTACTACTCCATTTGAGCAATAATCGATTTTATGGATTTATCAATTATCATTCCTTTATATAACGAAGAAGAATCGTTACCCGAACTATGCAGCTGGATAGAAACGGTTGTAATGAAAGAACAATTGACTTATGAAGTGATTATGATTGACGATGGTAGCACGGATCAAAGCTGGAATGTAATTAAATTAATAGCTACTAATAACGCTTGTTTTAAAGGCATTCGGTTTAGGCGCAATTATGGTAAATCTGCCGCATTAAATGAAGGGTTCAAAGCTGCCTTAGGCGACGTTGTAATAACAATGGATGCGGATATGCAGGACTCTCCAGATGAGATTCCCGGGTTACGTAATATGATCATTGATGAAGGTTTTGACATTGTAAGTGGTTGGAAAAAAGTGCGTTACGACAATACATTTACAAAAAACATTCCTTCCAAATTATATAATGCAGTAGCTAGAAAATCATCGGGCATTCAATTAAACGATTTTAATTGTGGTCTAAAAGCGTATAAGCATGAGGTAGTTAAATGTATAGAAGTTTATGGCGAAATGCATCGCTATATTCCTATTCTTGCCAAATGGAGTGGCTTTAGAAAAATCGGAGAAAAAGTTGTTGAACATAGAAAGAGAAAATACGGTGTAACAAAATTTGGTTGGCAAAGATTTGTAAACGGCTTTTTGGATCTTGGTACAATTATGTTTCTAGGTAAATTTGGTAAAAGACCCATGCAATTATTTGGGTTATGGGGTACTATATTTTTTTTGATCGGACTTGGTTCAAGTATTTACTTAGTTGTCTCTAAATTTATTGATCGTGACTTTGCCTTAACAAACCGACCCGCATTTTTTATAGCATTAACTACTATGATCATGGGACTACAACTTTTTCTGGCAGGATTTATTGCAGAATTGATTACTCGTAATGCGCCTGAAAGAAATAGCTACCTAATTCATCAAAAAATTGGTATTCAGGACTAGACCTGTCACTATGCAAAAAAGAATTGCAATCATTGGTACTGTATGGCCATTTCGTGGCGGTGGAATTGCTTCTTTTAATGAAAGATTAGCAAGGGCCTTTCAAAACGAAGGTCATCAGGTAACGATCTATAATTTTTCATTGCAATACCCTTCTTTCTTATTTCCCGGCAAATCCCAATACTCGAATGAGCCTAACCCTGTTGATCTTAATATTGTTATTTGCATCAATTCAATCAATCCATTAAACTGGTTATTGGTTGGAAGAAAAATTAAACAATTAAAGTATGATCTTATAGTTGTTAGATACTGGTTGCCGCTAATGGGTCCGTGTTTAGGAACCATCTTGCGCTTGATTAAAACAAACCATTTTTCAAAGATTGTTTGTATCGCGGATAATATTATTCCGCATGAAAAGAGACCAGGGGATGCCCTTTTTACAAAATATTTTGTTAAGCCAATTGACGGGTTCATTACCTTAAGCACGAAGGTATTCAATGATCTTAGAACTTTTACTCAAACAAAGGCAATACAAACCGTACATCCATTGTATGATAATTTTGGTGATGCATTAACTAAGAAAGATGCTAGAATACATTTAGGGCTTCCAATAAACCAACCAATCATACTTTTTTTTGGATTTATCAGAAAGTATAAAGGCCTTGATCTATTATTAGAGGCAATGGCCATTTTAAAAAAGGAAAAAGAATTAAATCCAAATCTGACCCTTCCGCTACTTTTAATTGCAGGAGAATTCTATGATGATGCAAAAGGTTATCAGGATTTAATTAGAGATTTAGAAATAGATAGTCTTTTAGAATTAAAAACTGAGTTCATAGCTGATACTGAAGTAAAATATTATTTAAGTGCCCCTGATTTTGTGATTCAGCCGTATAAGCACGCTACCCAAAGTGGAGTTACCCCACTCGCCTATCATTTCGAAAAGCCAATGCTAGTAACCAATGTAGGCGGTTTAGCGGATATGGTAACAAATGGTAAATCAGGGATTGTTACAGAGCCAAATGCTAATTCCATTGCAAGCGGAATCATTGAGTTGTATCGATTAGGAGAAAACTATTTTTTACCACAACTTCGCATTGAGAAAGAAAAATATAGTTGGGATATTTTAACTAAATCAATTTTTTCGATCGCCGAATAAACTAACAAGTTTTGAAATATGAACCAGAATATTAAAGATATTATAACAGCCAGTATTGATGTAAAGCAACAATTATTATTAGATGTTAAATTGATCGAAACTATTGAGCAAATTGTTGTGGTAGTAGTCAATGCTTTCAATAGTGGTTATAAAGTACAGTTCTGTGGTAATGGCGGAAGTGCCGCTGATGCACAACACCTTGCTGCTGAATTTTCTGGAAGATTTTATAAAAATAGAAGGGCATTACCATCAGATGCATTGCACTGCAATAGCTCCTATTTAACCGCAGTAGCAAACGATTATAGCTATGATGAGATCTATGCTAGATTAGTAGAAGGAACAATGCTCAAAGGAGATGTATTGATTGGTCTTACCACTTCGGGCAATTCTGGAAATATTTTAAAAGCATTTGAATCAGCACGTCAGAAAGGAATTATCACTATTGGTTTTACAGGTGCATCTGGTGGTAAACTAAAGAAACTAGCTGATTATCTAATTAATATTCCATCCAACACTACACCAAGAATTCAAGAATCACATATACTGGTTGGGCATATCATTTGTGAGATGGTCGAAGCGGTGATTTTTCCTGATTAAATTTAAAAGATTTAGAAATTTACCATTTAATTTGAACCATGTTTAGTTTAGCACAAATAGATTCCTCGTTTACTTTGTTTATCGATCGTGATGGTGTTTTGAATCATGAAAAGCACGAAGACTATATTCTTAATTGGGAAGAGTTTAGATTCTATGAAGGCACGATCAAGGCGATGGCATTATTGCGCCCTATATTTGAAAAGATCATTTTAGTAACTAATCAAAAAGGTGTTGGGAAGAAATTAATGACAGTTGAAGACCTCCACCATATCCATAATAATATGTTGGATCAGATCAGGGAAGGTGGCGGTGACATTGATCAAATTCTATATTGCAGCGATATGGATAATGATTCTATCAATCGCAAACCTCAGCCTGGTATGGCTTTTCAGGCTAAAAAACTATTTCCGCAAATCGATTTTTCCAGAAGTGTAATGATCGGAAATAGAATTAGTGATATGAGTTTTGGCAGGAATGCCGGTATCCCTACCATTTTCCTAGCAACTACGAATCCTGAAACAGAATTTCCACACCCCCTAATCGACTTGCGGTTCAATAATCTTTTGTCTTTTGCGGAAACGCTATCGGAATTAATGAAATCTTAAATTCATTTTGCTTGCTGTTTTTATATGTTTCAAACTTTGGTTTGACTTAACTTAGCATCAATGAAAAAATATGCTCTAATTGTAGCTATTATTGGATGTTTTTATTCTGTAATGGGTCAACAAAAAAACAACTCCTTCACCAATCACAAAATTACTCAGATTGAAGCTGGAATCAAAGATTATGCTGTTGCAATTCTGAATGCAAAAGAAATGATCGATCGTTTTAGAGCGGATAGTTTGTTCACAAGAGGCTTAGTTCAGGCTTTGAAAATTCCTTATTCCTTCGGGTATCGTTTTGATTCACTAATTACCATTTCACAACTCTATGCACCTGATAGTAGTTTCAGAATATTTACTTGGCAGGTCATGAAAGATTTTAGCTCTTATCATCAAAAAGGAGCGATCCAAATGAAAACGGTTGATGGCTCTCTAAAACTATTTCCCTTATTTGATTATTCCGATTATACTGATTTCCCTGGTGATTCAATTAGAAATATCAATAATTGGATCGGTGCTGTATATTATAATATTGTTTTGAAAACGTTTAATAATAAAAATTACTATACACTTTTGGGATACGATGAGAATAATGCGAGAACTACCAAAAAATGGATGGAAGTTTTAAGTTTTGATGTTGAGGGTAAGCCAACGTTTGGTGGACGCTATTTTAATTACCCCCCCGACAGTATTAAACTTCCACAACCAGCTTATCGATTTTGTTTGGAATTTAAGAAACAAGCTAGTGCCAAATTCAATTACGATCCAGATATTGATCGCATTGTCTTCGCCCATTTAGTAAGTGAAACAGGCGAGATTAGAGAAAAGCAAACCCTGATACCATATGGTAGTTACGAAGGGTTTCGTTGGCAAAATGGCAAGTGGTGGTATGAAAAAAATATTGAATCCGCCGACCCAAAGCCCAGTAATAATACATCAAATGGCCCATCGAATGGAACAGGGCTGCAATTGAAACCCAAGAAGAAAAATTTAAATTAATCCAGTTTTAATACTGCTAGGAATGCTTCTTGAGGTACTTCTACATTACCTACTTGACGCATTCTCTTTTTACCTTCTTTTTGTTTCTCCAGTAACTTACGCTTACGACTTACATCACCACCATAACACTTAGCTGTTACGTCTTTGCGTAAAGCGCTGATATTTTCTCGAGCTATTACTTTTGCACCTATAGCTGCCTGAATAGCAATTGCAAACTGTTGTTTAGTAATGAGCTCTTTTAGTTTTTCACAGAGCCTTCGCCCAAAATCTGTAGCACGTCCTCTATGAATTAAAGCACTAAGTGCATCCACTTTTTCATTGTTCAGGAGGATATCCATTTTCACAATATCTGCTTCACGATATCCTATCGGAGAATAATCGAATGAAGCATAGCCACGAGTTTGACTTTTTAGCTTATCATAAAAATCGAATACAATCTCTGTTAATGGCATTTCAAAAGTCAATTCTACCCTACTCGGAGTTAAATAACTTTGATTAATTAAGATCCCTCGTTTTCCCAAACAAAGGGTCATAATATTACCAATATAATCGGGCATGGAAATAATCTGAGCTCGAATAAAAGGCTCTTCAATCCTGTCTAACTTAGTGGGGTCAGGCATTTCAGAAGGATTATTTACAACAAGCTTATCTCCTTTTGAAGTGTAGGCAAGAAAACTAACGTTAGGTACTGTAGTAATTACAGTTTGGTTAAACTCGCGCTCTAATCTTTCTTGAATAATCTCCATATGCAATAAACCGAGGAAACCGCAACGGAATCCAAAGCCCAAAGCCTGTGATGTTTCTAATTCGAAAGTTAATGAAGCATCGTTCAATTGCAACTTATCCATGCAATCGCGTAATTCTTCAAACTCATCAGTATCAACAGGATAAATACCTGCAAATACCATTGGCTTAACTTCTTCAAAACCGTGAATCATCTCTCCTGGATTGTTGGCAAGGGTAATTGTATCGCCAACTTTCACTTCTTTTGCTACTTTAATTCCAGTAATAATATATCCCACATCACCCGCTTTTACCTCAGGTTTTGCCTCCATATTAAGTTTCAATACGCCAACCTCATCAGCGAAATAATCCATACCGGAAGCTACAAAACGAATTTTATCCCCTTTTTTTAATACGCCATTTAAAATACGATAGTAAACTATGATACCTCTGAAACTATTAAAAACACTATCAAAGATTAATGCTTGTAATGGTGCTTCATAACTTCCTTTAGGCGAAGGAATTCGCGCTACTATTGCTGCTAAAATTTCGTCGATTCCTATCCCGTTTTTCCCACTTGCCAATAAAATGTCTTCTGCTTTACATCCTATCAACTCAACAATTTGATCTGTTACTTCGGGGATCTTTGCGCCATCCATATCAATCTTGTTGATAATTGGTATGATTTCTAGGTTATTATCAATTGCTAAATAGAGATTACTAATTGTTTGAGCCTGAATGCCTTGAGACGCATCAACTAATAATAATGCACCCTCACATGCGGCCAATGCGCGACTCACTTCATAACTAAAGTCAACGTGCCCAGGAGTATCAATTAAATTAAAAACATATTGTTCGCCCTTGTATGGATAATTGATTTGAATAGCATGACTTTTAATAGTAATTCCTTTTTCGCGCTCTAAATCCATATTGTCCAACACTTGGTTCATCATATCGCGGACTCCGATTGAATTGGTATGCTCTAATAATCGATCCGCCAATGTGCTTTTACCATGGTCGATATGCGCAATTATGCAAAAATTCCTAATATTTTTCATACGGCTGCAAAGATATGTGTGCGAAGCACAAAAAACTACGATTCAGTTATTAATGCAGTGTGAATAACGGAAGAATAAATAAAGAGTTTATTTTTACCCATATATTTAGGCACATGTTATTAAAAAAATTGAACAAAAGAGCTCAGATAAATACTGAAACAGGTTTAGGAACAAATACATCCTTGGCCGGAGGAAGATTTTTTTCCAAAGATGGCTCGGCCAATGTGGAAGTGAGGGGTTTACATTTTTGGCAGCGATTAAATTTATATCACGCTTTGCTTTCAATGAAAAGGTGGAAGTTCTTAGCCATGATCATGCTTTTTTTTGTAGTAATCAACCTGATATTTGCTACTATTTATTTATTAATTGGAATTGAACACCTAAATGGATTAATCGCTGTGACTTTTGGAGAAAAATTTGGAGAAGCCTTTTTTTTCAGCGCTCAAACATTTACAACAGTTGGATATGGAAGAATCAATCCAACTGGTTTTTTTACAAGTTTTGTTGCATCAATGGAGGCCCTCACCGGTTTAATGAGTTTTGCATTAGTTACAGGTCTATTATACGGTCGATTTGCCAGACCAAGATCTTTTATCCGCTACAGTAAAAATGCAATTTTTGCCCCATTTAAAAATGGAGTTGCCTTGATGTTTAGAATGGTGCCTTATACAAAGAACTATTTGGTAAATGTGGAAGTAAAAGTATCTATAGCCATGAAAGTAAATACAGATGGTGTGATAAAGAATCAATTTTATAATGTACCACTTGATATCGCCAAGGCTTCCACGATGACTGCAAATTGGACGCTAGTTCATCCCATCAATGAAGATAGTCCGATATATAATTTTACAAAGGAAGATATGGTAAATGCGGAAGTTGAATTATTGATTTTCGTTCAGGGTTTTGATGAAAGTTTTTCAAATACTGTGATTTCGAAGTCATCGTATACTTATGATGAATTTGTATTTGGGGCAAAATTTATTCCGATGTATCATCCAAACGAAAAAAACGATAGCACCATTTTACATTTGGATAAATTAGATCTCTTTGCACCAGCAGAATTACCCCAACAATTTTAAAACAATGACAAAAATTGGCCATAATTTATTAAAAGCAGCAGATTTATTAGAGGCCGGCGAATTAGTTGCCATCCCAACAGAAACTGTTTATGGTCTTGCCGCAAATGCTTTGAATGAGCAGGCAATTATTAAAATTTATGAAGCTAAAAATAGGCCAAGTTTCAATCCACTGATCGTTCATGTTTTGAACGTAGAAGCTATACATACCTATGCAGTGTTGGATGAAGTGAGCAAGAAATTGGCCGAGGCTTTTATGCCCGGTCCTTTTACTTTATTATTACAAAAAAAAACAATCATCCCAGATATTGTAACAGCAGGAAGTGCTAAAGTTGCCATTCGAATTCCGAATCATCCAATCGCGATCAAAATATTAATGCTTTTAAAGTTTCCCCTAGCAGCACCCAGCGCCAATGTTTCGGGTTATGTTAGCCCAACAACTGCAAAACACGTTAGTGATGGACTAAAAGAAAAAGTAGCCTATATCTTAGATGGAGGAGCTTGCGAAGTTGGATTGGAATCCACAATAGTTGAAGTAATAAATAATCAAATAGTACTGCACAGAGCTGGTGCAATTACCATTGAAGAGATTGAAAAAATTAGTGGATTAAAAGTGGCTAGTCCTACCCTCTCAAAAAATCCTACAACTGCTGGACAGTTGAAAAGTCATTATGCTACAAAGATTCCATTAATTAGGGGCAATATCGAACAACTCATAAAAGCCAATGAAGAAAAAAATATTGCTACTATCTCTTTTTCAAAAATTTATCCAGGACTAAAAAGAGGGCATCAATATATTCTTTCCCCGAATGGAGATTTAAATGAAGCAGCACAACACTTATTTTCTGTGATGCGTGATATTGATGAATTCCATTTTGACATTATTATTACAGAAATGTTTCCTGATAAAGGTTTGGGAAAAGCCATCAACGATCGCTTGGGA
>JAYUFN010000371.1:0-3389 GCA_043738705.1 Bacteroidota bacterium | reverse complement strand
ATTTTTACGGGTGAGCACTTTAGTTGGATCAAAGCTGTTGCAGCTATTATGATCTTTATTGGTGTATATCTGGCGAATTATAAAAAAAAAATTAATTTTTAGGGCTATCGAAAAACCAGAAGTCTTTTTCACCCTTTGCAAAATCTTTCCAGCTTTTAATAGGAACCTCAACTGCGAAAATACCGCAGGTAGGCATGTCATCAATTTTGGTTTCAGTAAGTTCATTCACAAATTCTGTGATGCCCGGATTGTGTGAAACGATAGCAATACAATCAAAAGAATCATCAACTGCTTCTATCACTTCATAAAAGACACGGGGCGGCGCCTGATATAATTTATCTAACCGGATGATATCTACCTTATTAATTCCGTAAGTTTTTGCAAAATAAACAGCTGTTGAAAATGCCCTTATTGCTGAACTAGAAATAACAGCACCCAGTACTACATCTTTTTCTAAAAGGCGTTTTGCCATTATGGGGGCATCGTGGTTTCCACGTTCGTTCAGAGGCCTGTCAAAATCAGCCAGTAAATCATTATTCCAGCTACTTTTTGCGTGACGAATGACCAATAAATATTTCATTTATTTTTTATTGATTTTAGTTACCTGTAATTTGCTAATAAACATTTCATTGGGAAACAATTTTTAATAGCCTCATTTCATGAAATAAAGTTACCATAAACTAATCTTATTTTTGCACGAATGGCAATTCAACGATTAAACATAACAGAATTTTTAAATATTTCACGACAGTTTCCTATTTTAGATGTTCGCAGTCCGGGTGAATATATGCACGCTCATATCCCAAGTGCATACAGTCTTCCTTTGTTTACGGATGAAGAGAGAAAAGTAGTAGGAACCGCCTACAAACAAGAAAGCAAACAGATTGCAGTTAAAATTGGATTAAAATATTTTGGGGTAAAAATGGTACAGATGGTGGAAGAAGTAGAACAGCTTATAAAAAAATTACAGCCAAAAACAAAAGAAAAGTCATCTACCGAATTTCAACCTAATACTGTATTGGTTCATTGCTGGCGCGGAGGTATGCGTAGTGCCGGAGTTGCATGGCTACTTGATCTTTATGGATTTAAAGTGTATACATTAGCTGGTGGATATAAAGGCTATCGGAATTGGGTGTTAGCGCAATTCGAAAAAGAATATCCATTTCAAATATTAGGAGGCTTTACAGGATCAGGCAAAACGGAAGTTTTAAAGGCAATGCTCAAAAGAGCTAGTATCGTAATCGATCTGGAAGGGCTGGCACAGCACAAAGGTTCTGCATTTGGTAGTTTAGGGCTACCTCCTCAACCATCTCAGGAACAGTTTGAAAATATACTTGCAAATGAATTAATTAAGAGTGTTACGAAAGGTAATACAGAAGGCTGTATCGATACTCAAAAATATATTTGGCTTGAAGATGAAAGTCAGCGTATTGGCGCAGTAACTATTCCTACGGTACTATTTAAACAGATGCGTAAGAAGTCAGTTTATTTTTTAAATATTCCCTTCGAATCTCGACTAGATTATATCAATATCCATTATGGTAAATTTGAAAAACCCTTGTTAGTAAATGCAGTAATACGGATCAAAAAAAAATTGGGTGGATTAGAAACAAAAACTGCTATCAACTTTTTAATTGAGGACAATACCAAAGAAGCTTTTAGAGTTTTGTTACAATACTATGATAAGCTTTATGCAAAAAGTTTAGAAACAAACAGAGAGAACGTTACACAATTGGTTAGTAAGATAGAATGTGAAGAAGTAAACGATCTTGTAAATGCACAAAGAATTTTGTCTATCACAACCCAGCTTTCACACTAAAATTTTCTTTTAACTTATATCTTTTTCTATCTCAAATCCAATGCCTGATCGTATCAATTCCCATATAAGTCATTAAGATTACAACGACCCATCCAATAATTAAAAGAATTTTTGAATGTTTGTATTGACCCATCAACTTTGATTTACGAACAACAATCAGCATTACAGCTAGTGCAATTGGAAGGATGAGTCCATTGAGGGCACCAACTGTAACGAGTATTTTTATTGGCTCTCCAATAAATAAAAAAATTATGGTAGAGAAGATTATAAAAAAGCTAATCAGCCATCGATAATGCTTTTCAATCCACGGGTGAAAGGTTCGTAAAAAAGATACGGAGGTATAAGCAGCACCAACCACTGAAGTAATCGCTGCGCTCCACATCACTACGCCAAAAAAACGGAACCCTAATTCACCTGCCGCTAGTTTAAATACAGAAGCTGGTGGATTTGTTTTATCTAAGAGTCCCCCATGAGTAATAACTCCTAGTGCAGCAAGAAATAAAACAAAACGCATCAGCGCAGTTATCAGAATTCCTGTAACTGCACTTCTATTTACTTGAGGCAGTGCGGCTTCGCCCTTAATACCTGCATCCAATAAACGATGTCCGCCGGCGAAACAAATATATCCACCAACAGTACCACCCACTAACGTAACAATTGCAGTAGTACTAATTGTGGTTGGAAATAAACTATGTTGCATCGCATCTATTAAGGGTGGATGCGAACTGAATGCAACATAAACAGTTAGTACTATCATTAAAATACCGAGGATCTTTGCAAACTGATCCATCATTTTTCCTGCCTCCTTCATCCAAAAAATAAAAAGCGCAATCACGCAGCTAATAATTGCACCATAAGCAGTATCAAGACCTGACAATACATTTAAACCTAACCCACAACCACCTATATTTCCAATATTAAATGCCAGTCCACCTAATACAATCAATGCAGCTAAAAAATAACCCAATCCTGGCAATAATTCATTTGCTAGATCCTGAGCGCGTTTTTCTGTAACAGCCAGTATTTGCCAGATATTCATTTGAGCACCAATATCTAACAAAATTGAAATGATAATAACAAAGCCAAAACTTGATAATAATTTTTCAGTAAAGACTGTTGTCTGCATCAAAAAACCGGGTCCAATTGCAGAAGTTGCCATAAGGAATGCTGCGCCTAAAATAGCGGTATTATTTATATTTTTTTTCAAGGATAGGTGGTTTGAATGGGTATATTATTTTCGATTAATTTATTTCGGATTGTCGTAGCAAATTCCAATGCATATTCTCCATCACCATGAACACAAATGGTTTCTGCTTTGATAGAAATCAATTGATTATTGATTGTTTTAACAGTATTATTTTCTATCATTTGTAAGACTTGCTGCAAACTTTCTTCTGTATTTTCTATAAGTGCACCAGCTTGATTTCGAGGAGTAAGTCGACCATCGATCTGATAAGTTCTATCAGCAAAGACTTCAGAAGCAGTATTTAAATGAAGAGTATCGGCTTCACTAATTAAATAACTTCCACATAATCCGTATAAAGTAGATCCAGGTAAAATATTTTTTACT
>JAYUFN010000370.1:0-3394 GCA_043738705.1 Bacteroidota bacterium | reverse complement strand
CATTGAATTTTCAAAACACCAAGAACACCTTCTTTCAAAATACCTTTATTCATTTTGCTATACCCCACTTTACGATCAATAAAAGTGATGGGAATTTCTTTAAACTTAAAACCTAGTTTCCAAGCAGCAAATTTCATTTCAATCTGAAAAGCATAGCCTACAAAACTAATTTCGTCCAAATTAATCGCATCAAGTACTTCCCGTTTATAACACATAAAGCCAGCAGTAGGGTCCTGCACAGGCATCCAAGTTAAGATTTTGGTATACAATGCCCCACCTTTAGAATATATCTTTCTATCCAAAGGCCAGTTCTCCGTCTTTCCGCCAGTTACATAACGGCTACCGATCGACAAATCTGCACCTCCATTTTTACAGGCATCATACAAACGTTCAAGATCTTCCGGATTATGAGAGAAGTCGGCGTCCATCTCAAAAATAAAATTGTAGCCTTTTTCAATCCCCCATTTAAAACCATGGATATAGGCAGTTCCTAACCCAAGTTTATCATGCCTTTCTTCAATAAATAGTTGGTCGGGATATTTAGCCATCAATGATCGAACAATGTTAGCAGTACCATCTGGTGAGCTATCATCCACCACGAGAATATGATAGCCTTGATGCATGAAAAACACTTTCTCAATGATAAGACTAATATTTTCCTTTTCGTTATAAGTTGGTATGATAACTACTTTTTCCAATGCCTGCTGGGATATTTGAATGCTAAATTACTATTCTGTTCTTTTCAAGCGCATTAATCTTAGTTAAAAACACAATAAATTGGATAGAATATTAGATTCAACCTTTTCTTAGCAGTGTTTTATTAAGCATTTCAGTGAGTTTCTGCTTTGTATTGATTGGGAAATCGCCTTTCATCATCCAATCGTAGTACTGTGGTTCTTCCTTAAGTACTTGTGCCACGGGTTTACCTTTATGCTTTCCAAAATTAAAAACTTCAACGCCTTTGTCTTTTATGAATCGGCGGGCAAAATCCACAATATCGTCCTCTCCAGTAAATTTTACAATACTTTCAACACTATCGCCTATTTGAGGATATCGTTCCAACTGTGCTTCCAAAACTTCCCAAGTTGCACTTGCATCAGCTTCAGCTCCATGAGCACCTTCGAGCGTTTTTCCACAATAAAATTTATATGCCGCACTAAGTGTACGCTGTTCCATCATGTGAAAAATCTTCTGAACATCAACCAACTTTTTCCCATCAACCGTATATTCAATGCCTACTCTTAGGAACTCTTCTAATAACATTGGTATATCAAATCGGTTACTATTATAACCTCCTAAATCACAGCCCTCTAAAAATTGTTTTATTTCATTTGCTACTTGCTTAAAACTTGGCGCATCTTTCACCATCTCATCAGTAATACCATGAATTGCACTTGAACTTGCAGGTATTGGCATCAATGGATTAATTAATTTTCTTTTAATCTGTTTAGTCCCATCTTGCGAAATTTTAACGATCGCCAATTCTACAATTCGATCAGTAGTGATATTAATGCCGGTTGTTTCTAAATCGATGAATGCAATTGGGCGCGTTAATTGAATTTTCATTTTTCGTAAGTGATTAGCTGAAAGTCTGGGTTAGTGAGTAATCTGTTTTGCGAAAGTAAGCATATCTAAGCCATCATAATTGCCACTACTCATCAAAACAATATTTGAATTTTCAAATTGTTGCTTTTCTAGCCATTCAGCTAATTGATTTTTATCATTCATAACCATCAAACCCTTCTGATTAAAGCCTTCCAATACCTTTTCAAATGGCAGATCAGATAACCTTTTTAATTCTAGGGTATGTTTTGAATAAAACACAATTGCAATATCCGCCTTACTCATAGCACCGTCGTATTCTTTCATGAACTGTTCATTTAAACTACTAAAAGTGTGCAACTCGAGTATTCCAACTAGTTTACGATTAGGGTATTGTTGCTTAACTGCTTCAATGGTAGCTTTCACTTTACTTGGAGCATGGGCAAAATCGCGATATACAATACAGTTATCATTCGAAGCCATAATCTCTAATCGTTTTGAAGCCCCTGTAAAACTTGCAATTGCTTTTGTAAAATCGGGTGCAGCTATCCCAATCTCTGAACATGCATAAAACGCCGCTTTCAAATTCATCAGATTATGATTCCCAAATACCATCAGCGATGTATTATTACCTTCAATAGTAACAGTTGTTTTACCATTCACAATCAGGTGCTCGGGAACAGCATAAGGCTGATATCGGATATCGCTTCTATGGCATTCTTTCACCAATTTATTTAATACCAAATCCGAACAATTGTAAATTAGGATACCATCTGATTCGATTTTTTGAATAAATATTTTAAACTGTTCCAAATAAAAATCGAATGTTGGAAACACATTAATATGGTCCCAAGCTATGCCAGTAAGAATTGCAATATGTGGAAATAAAAAATGAAATTTAGGTTTGCGTTCTATCGCACTTGCCGGATACTCATCTCCTTCACAAACAATTACTGCTGCGTTGGTAATATTTACAGACTGGTCAAATCCCGCCAGTTTTGCACCAACTAGATAGTCAAAATCAGTTTTCAGATACCTCAATACGTGCATGATCATACTTGTCGTGGTTGTTTTACCATGACTGCCCCCCACCACAATTCTTTTCTTATGCCTACTCTCTTGGTAGATATATTCAGGAAAAGAATAGATTTTTAGTCCAAGTTCAATCGCTTTTAATAATTCCGGATTATCCAGCCGCGCGTGCATACCCAATATAATGGAATCAATGTCTTTAGTTATTAAATCAGGCTGCCAGCCCATTAGTTTTGGAAATATCCCTTCATTGATCAAATTGGTCCGCGAGGGCTCAAATATCTCATCATCTGTGCCCGTTACCTGATATCCCTTCCTATTCAAGGCAATCGCCAATTGATGCATCACGCTTCCTCCAACCGAAATAAAATGTACCCTCATAAATTGTTTTTATTATCTAAAACATGAAATTTAACATTTATAAAAGTCTCCTAAAGCAACATTTCACAATGAAACTTTATCTTTACCGTTATAAAGGCGTATAAAAATAATGTCAATTACCTTACAAAAACTACCAATGAAAAAAATCACTTGTCTGCTGATAATCGCCTCAATTACAATGGCATTATTTTCCTCCTGTGTTTCTTCACGTGGTAGTAATGGCTGTCCTACTACCAATAAGAACTTCTTTAAGGGTAGGTAGTTCAGCATCATCGGATACTAAAAGTTTAATTAATTAGATGAATTGGATTCCATTAACTTCTGAGGAACAGTTGCCTCAGATCATTGCACAATCGCAAAGCAAGTCGCAACTTATATTTAAGCATAGTTCGCGCTGTAGCGTTAGCAGCATGGCTTTAAGCCGTTTAGAAAGAGCTGT
>JAYUFN010000369.1:0-3398 GCA_043738705.1 Bacteroidota bacterium | reverse complement strand
ATTAAAATTCAGGATTTATCAAGTGGCGCTAAATCTAATTCAGCTGCCTTTTGTAGCATAAATCCAAAAGCTGCATCGTATTCATTTGGAATCAGGCCATCCAATATAGCTTCCCGAATAGCGTCTTTGATGATTCCCACTTTTTTCCCAGGAGCTAGCCCAAAATGATCCATAATTAATTCTCCCGTAATGGGCGGCTGCCAGTTTCGCATCTGATCACTAGCTTCAACTTCCTTCATACGCTGGTTTACCATTTCAAAATTTTGGAGATAACGCTTAACTTTTTGTTTATTCTTACTGGTGATATCGGCGGAACAAAGTAGCATCAATGAGTCAATATCTTCACCGGCATCGAACAGCAATCTCCTTACTGCACTGTCTGTAATATTTTCATTGGTAAGACTAATTGGTCTCAAATGTAAGGTTACCAGCTTTTGAACCAGTTTCATCTTTTCGTTTAATGGAAGTTTCAGCCTTGCAAATATTTTAGGTACCATTCGCGCACCAACAACTTCATGACCGTGAAAGGTCCAACCATGGGTTTGCTCAAACACTTTTGTTGCGGGCTTACCAATATCATGAAGTAATGCAGCCCAACGAAGCCAAAGGTCATCGGTATGTGCAGAAATATTATCAATGACTTGTAGTGTGTGATAAAAATTGTCTTTGTGTCCTTTTCCATCAATATATTCAGCACCTTGCAAATCCACCATTTGCGGAAAGATAATTGTGAGCAAACCAGATTGGTATAAAAGATCCCATCCAATAGAAGGTTTATTGCACAACATAATTTTGTTAAGCTCGTCTGTAATACGTTCTTGCGAAACAATTTTTATTCTCTCAGCCTGAGCCTTAATGGCATCCATCGTTTCAGGAACAATATTAAAATTTAATTGTGCAGCAAATCGAATGGCTCGCATCATTCTTAAAGGATCATCACTAAAAGTCTGTTCAGGTAATAAAGGTGTTTCAATGATCTTATTCTCAATCGCTTCCAATCCTTTAAAGGGATCAATCAAAATTCCAAAATCAGCTTTATTCAAACTAATTGCCAAAGCGTTGATCGTAAAATCGCGGCGATTCTGATCATCTTCGAGGCTACCTGTTTCTATACGTGGTTTACGGCTTTGCGGCTGATAACTTTCTTTTCTTGCCCCAACAAATTCAATTTCAAATTCAGGTAATTTAATTTGAGCCGTCCCGAAATTTTTAAAAAAAGCTACCGCAGGTCTAGGCTCAAAAAGATCGGCCACTTTATTCGCAAGTGCAATACCATCTCCCAAGCAAACGATGTCAGCATCTTTTGTAAGGCGACCGATGATCTTGTCTCGAACAAATCCTCCTATCAAATAGGTAGGTAATTGCAAGTCAGCAGCCGCTAATGCTATTTTATCAAAAATGTTTCTTTCAATATCTGTACAAGGTATCTGCATCTGCTGCAAATGTAATAAGCTTTCGCCATCAGTTCATTTTGGAAGTGTTGCAAGCAATTGAAGATTGGTTATTTTTTGTGCACAATCAAAATGCGAATGCGGACAGGATTTCTTTCCATGAAGTCCGCAAGGCCTGCAAGACAAAGGTTCTGCAATTTCTACAATATTACTTTCGGTTGATAAGGGTCCGTATCCAAATGCAGGTATGGTAGAACAATAAATAGCTGTTACGGGGGCATTTACTGCAGAAGCAAAATGCATTGGGGCAGAGTCATTCACATAATTCATTACAGCTTGCCTCATCAATGCTGCTGATTCTAAAAAACTTAATTTGCCTGCAAGAATGGTACAATTTGTATCAATCAATCCTTTCAGAATAGTTTCACAAAGTGCTATATCAGCAGGTGCTCCTAATAAATAAAGTTTGTATTTCTTAGGCAATACATTCATCAAATCAATCCATTTATTAACAGGAAACTGTTTAGTATACCAAACCGATGCAGGAGCAATACATATAAAAGGCAGTTCAATATATTTGCCTATTTTATCCTCATCAGATTTAGTGGGATACAACTTTGGCTTAAGAATAGTAGTATTTAAGGAGGATACAATCAATTGAAAATTCCGTTCGATCTCATGTAATTTGATATCACCTTTACTGATAACGTGTTTTACCCGCCTAGAAAAGAAAACGCTGAATGGATTTTTATCAAAGCCAATTGTTTCTTTCGCACCCGATAAAAAAGTGATCAAACCGGTAGCAGCAAAGCGTTGTATGTTAATTACCTGATCATACCTATTAGATCTGATCCGTAGAATTATTTGAAGTAAATGGGCATATTTTTTTTTCTTTTTATTCCAGATTAAAACTTCTTGCAAAAATGGGTGCCCTTGAAACATGGTCTCATTTCCCTTTCTTACCAAGATATCGATCGCAGCTTCGGGATATTGAGCATGCAGGTTCTCTAAAAGCGCAGTTGCCAATACCGCATCCCCAATAAACGCTGTTTGAATTACAAGAATTTTCTGCATCTACACAAAAATACTTATTTAATTGGGTTGCTGTAAAACGGTGTGATTTGTTGCAATAGAACTTAATTGTATGCTAATTCGTTTTGAAGAATTTCCTAGGCAAACCTATGCCAGATAATTTTAAATCATCCATTTTAAGTCTTCTGAGTCCTCTATTTCAGTCTTAAAGGTGGATTATAAACTTTGAAACTTATGTTTGCAAAAAAATTGAACATGTCAATACAAGCAATGATTCTGGAAGCATGGGATAATCGGGAACTTTTAAAAGACAATAAATATGCTGATGCCGTTAGAGCAGTGATTGAAGAGGTAGATAAAGGACGTTTAAGAACTGCTTCTCCATCAGAAAATGGCTGGGTAGTCAACGAATGGGTAAAACAGGCCATCCTACTGTATTTTGGGATCCAACAAATGCAGACTTGGAATTTGCCCCCCTTTGAATTCTATGATAAAATGCTGTTGAAAAGTAATTATAAAGAATTAGGCGTAAGAGCAGTTCCTCATGCTGTGGCGCGCTATGGTGCTTATCTGGCAAAGAACGTGGTGTTAATGCCAAGCTATGTGAATATAGGAGCCTATGTAGATGAAGGCACCATGGTAGATACTTGGGCAACAGTTGGTAGCTGTGCACAAATTGGCAAAGGGGTTCACCTCAGCGGAGGAGTTGGTATTGGAGGGGTGTTAGAGCCATTACAAGCCAGTCCTGTGATTATCGAAGACGGATGTTTTTTGGGAAGTCGCGCAATTGTTGTAGAAGGTGTGATAGTTGAAAAAGAAGCCGTTCTGGGTGCTAATGTAGTGCTGACAAAATCAACAAAAATAATTGATGTGAGTGGTTCTGAACCGATCGAATATAAGGGTCGCGTACCTGCACGAAGTGTGGTGATCCCAGGTACCTATCCAAAAAAATTTCCGGCGGGAGAATATCATGTG
>JAYUFN010000368.1:0-3400 GCA_043738705.1 Bacteroidota bacterium | reverse complement strand
AGAACTGAATGGATCGCGAAAGAAGTATGACTGAGTATGTTAATTTTAATGCTATCCGTATTTTTTATATACTTTATATTGTACTTATATTCAAGACTAAAAATGCTTAATGCAGCAATATTATGAGGGTAGTTATAGTTAACCTCACCTTTAAAATCAGACCAATCTATATTTTCTGCTGTAAATAATTTTTTACTTGCTATCTTTTGGGCATTGGGTTTAATGACAAATAATAGTGTACAAAAAATAAATAATATAACTCTTAGGTTTATATTATTAACTGTATTATTTACTAAGTGAATCTTATGTCTGGCATTAATAATAATCTTGGTTTGCCCCATTGAAACAAAATTTAAAAGCATTGTTGCAAATCCATCGATCCCAATTGCCTGTTTATGTTGATTGTTTTTAAGTTGTTTATTTTTTTAAGGAACGCTAGTTTCAAAATGATTGGCGACAACCTCAGCACTTGCACTTTTCCACATAGCATAATAATAGCTTTCGTTGTTGCTGATTAAAGATTCATGGTTTCCCTGTTCTAATAACTTGCCGTCTTTGAGAACAATAATTTCATCACATTTTTTTATAGTTGCTAACCTGTGTGCTATGATGATAACAGTTTTACCTTGTTGCTTAAACCAGTCTAATGTGAATTGTACTTTTTGTTCGCTTACAGGATCAAGGCTTGATGTAGCTTCATCTAAAATCAATATTTCCGGGTTTCGATATAATGCTCTGGCTATTGCTATCCTTTGCCTTTGGCCACCAGAGAGATTTACCCCGTGCTCGCTGATAATACTGTTGTAGCTGGCAGGCAATTGTTCAATAAAGTCGTTGATACCCAATAGTTGACTTAAGTGCAATATTTTTTGTACGTCTGGCTCATATTCCCCTACAGCAATATTCTCAATAACAGTTCCAGCAAACAAATCAATATGTTGTGGTACAACACTTATTATTTGCCGTAAACTTTGGTTACTGATATACTTTAAATTCAAGCCTCCAATCGTAATATTACCTTCCTTTAAGGGATATAGATTTTGCAATAACGATAGTAGAGTAGACTTACCACTTCCACTTTCTCCTACGATACCTGTAGATTCGCCTTTTTTTATTTCCAATGATAATCCATCAAATACCATCACCCTTGTTCCATACCTAAAACTTACCTTGTTAAAGATGATATCGCCAATTAGTTCTGGGGTTAACACAACCTTATTTTCATTTGAAGCCTCAGTCTCTAAATCAATAATTTCAAACAAACGGTCTGCGGCAATTAAGGCATCCTGAATATTTTTATTTGATCCGATTAATGAAGCAGCAGGACCTGTAAAATAGCCTACTAGCGCATAAAATGAGAGAAGTTCACCAGGAGTTAGTTCTCTGTTGATCACAAAATAACTTCCCGACCATAATAGTATTATAGTAAAGAGCCTTGTAAAAAACTCAGAAGAGGTGTTTAGATATAAACCATACATGCTGCTTTTGTAAATGGTACGTAAAAGCTGAACAAATCTGTTTTCGGTTTTACTATTGGCATATTCTTCTAACCCAAATCTTTTTACAGTACCAATGGCGTTTAAGCTTTCAACTAATTGCGTTTCCAACTCGGCAGATTGCTCCATGAGAGTTCTGCTCCATTTTTTATTCACTTTATTGGTTATCCAATAAAGTATAAGATAAATAGGAACAATTGCCAGCATGATTAGTGCGAGTTTCCAATAATATAGAAACATCAACCCAATGGAGAATCCAACAATCAATGTGTTTACAACAATGTTTAATGCTATGTCATTGATAAACACCCTGATTTTTACGGCATCATTTACCCTGCTGATAATTTCTCCTACACGCATGGTGTCAAAAAAACGTTGTGGCAATTGCAGCAAATGTTTGTAATAGCCCAGTATTAATCTGGCATCTATCATTTGACCAGTTCGCAAGCCCAAAACTGTTTTAAATGCTCCAATAAATAATTGAAATAACAACAACACAATCATGATGACGCTTAACAGGTTCAATAGTTTTAGATTGCCTTCGGGTAATACAAAATCTATCAGCTTCTGCATGTAAATAGAAGTGGCTAACCCCAATACAGTATATACTACTGCGCCCACTAATGCCTGCACCATGATGCCCGTATGTGGACTTAGTAGTTGCCAGAACCGCTTTGCATTCGATATCTTGGTGCTTCCTTTTTGAAAACCTTCATCGGGAAGAATCAGTACAACAACCCCACTCCATTTTTCTTGAAAGACTGCAATTTTTTCTTTATGAGACGAACCATCTCCAGGATCCATGTACACAATATGCTTGGCACTCACCTTATAAATAACTACAAAATGCTGCAAGCCATTTTTCAATACCAGATGGGCAATAGCGGGTAATGGAATTTTAGATAAGCTATCTAACGCACCTTTGGCGCCTTTGGCCTGAAAACCTAATCTTTCTGCAGCTTCTATTAATCCCAATACATTGGTACCACGTTTATCTGTTCCTGCATATTGCCGAATACGGCTTACAGGTAATTGTAGTTGGTAATATGCCGCAATAGAAGCTAGGCAGGCTGCCCCACAATCCGTAATATCTCTTTGTTTAATTTTTACACGTCTTTTCAAAATAGTTAGGCAGAGGTTTTAAGCGGAGCAGATGGATTTAACCAATCATCCATTTTATCAAATAATAATTGCCATAAACTCCTTCTCGCAACTATGAAACTTGCTTGGAAGTTGAGTCCTTTTGTTAAATGCCCTGTAAAGCCATTTTTTAAATGCAGTTGGATACTATCGAAACTGCACCGTATTTTAATAACAGGAGTGTTATTGACTACCGTAAAATCATTATCAATAGCGATTATTTTTCCGGATAGCATCCCAAAATAATTATAATTGTATGCATCTATCTGGTAACGGGTCGATTGACCCAATTTTAATAATCCGATATCTTTTGTTTGCACATAGCATTCGCCAATTAAAGTTCCTTCTGGAGAAATAGTACAGAGGGTTTCGTTAGCCTGTAACAACCCGCCAGCATAACGTGTATTAATGCCCTGCAAAATACCGGATGTGGGTGCCTTTACTTCGTAATAAGTAGCATCGGTGTTAACCTGTTGCAATTGTTGCTGGTACTGCGAAAGTTCTAATCGGTAACGGGCAAGATCCTGCTGCCAGTTAGTTTGCTGCTCACGTAAAAATGCTTTATAGGTTGATGAAATCCGTTCTTGATTATTCTGTATATCGAAAAACTCTTTGCTACTGATTACTTTGTCTCTGGCAAGCGGTGTATTCATATCCACTTCTCTATTCGCTTTATTAAGTAGCAACTCTTGTTCACGCTTCTGATGCACAAACCGGTTAAACTGCGCTTTGTAAAGAGGAGATAGCAGTATTTTGTCAATAGC
>JAYUFN010000367.1:0-3404 GCA_043738705.1 Bacteroidota bacterium | reverse complement strand
GAAAAGAGACCTATCCTGCAGGTAGATTTTTATATGCTGATCAGCCTGATATAAATGGGAATATGATTATTAATTTCAATAAAGCATTTAATCCGCCTTGCGCATTTACGATTTATGCTACATGCCCCTTACCTCCCAAGCAAAATATTTTAAACATTGCAATTAGAGCAGGTGAGAAAGATTATGTAGGGGGTAGAAGATAAATTACCCTCTCTTTAAATTCTCTGGATCCCAGATAAATGGTTTTTTAGTGAAATAACTTTCGTTACATGCAAGTACTGGTGCAGCTGCACGAAATCCAAACAAAGGATCTTCAATAGTTGTTTGAGTACCTGAACGAATATTATCGAAAAAATTTTTAAAATGATTTTTATGTTCGTTTTCGCCGGTAGGCGGATTGAATTTTATTTCTTTAATAGGCTCGGTTTTTCTATCCGCTTCACTATATAAAGCATCGTATTGTTGATCCAATTCTTTTTGTTGAGCCAAAGAAAAAGTATCATAACTATCATAACCCTTCATGCCAGGGGCTTTCGGTAATTTTTTCTTACTCAAGATGAGTCCATTTCCCGAAAGATCGATCTGCCCTTCAGTACCAATAATGCGAGTATTATTATTGATCGTTCCAGCGTTTGCAAAATTTACACGTAACACCATTTGAAATTCGGAATGCTCTTTTGTTTTTGGATAGTCCATGATCGATACCATTACATCGGGCACATCTCTTCCGTCTTTCCAATAGCTTAAACTTCCGGAAGCATAAACACGTGTTGGCCCCTTTGAATTGGTAATATAATGTACACCAGTAATCAAATGAACAAAAAGATCTCCGGCAACTCCTGTTCCATAATTTCTGTAATTACGCCAACGAAAAAACCGCTTGGCATCAAAAGAAATTTTGGCAGTGTCTTTTAAAAAAGTATCCCAGTCAACCGTTTTAGTAGAAGCATCTGTTGGTATGGTATAGTTCCATGCTCCGATAGCATTGAAACGATCGCTGTTTGATTCGATATAATTGATCTCACCTATATCTCCAGCTTGAACTAATCGGTTTGCTTCTTTGAAAACAGAACCACTGATACGCTGACTTCCAACTTGCATAGTCTTGCCTGATTTTTTCCATGCTTCGATTACGGGAATACCTTTTTCTATATCATGTACCATTGGCTTTTCGCAGTAAACATGTTTACCTGCTTCGAGTGATTGGATCGTTATGGTATCGTGCCAATGGTCGGGGGTTGCAATGATAACAGCATCAATATCTTTCCGCTGCAAGATTTCGCGATAATCTCTTGTTGTAAAAATGTTTTTTCCAAATACTTCTTTCACGCGCTCCAGCCTACCAGTATAGAGGTCTGCAGCTGCAACAAACTCTACACCTTCAGTGGCTAATGCTGCACGAGTATCATAATTTCCTTGGATACCCATACCAATCGTTGCAAAACGAATCTTATCGTTCGGACTATTACTGAGGTTTTTCAAAATTGAAAATGGGCTTGCAAGGGTTCTTGTACTTGCCAACACGCCAAAAGCGCCTAGGCCTTTGATGAGATTTCTTCTATTCTTATCCATCTTGTTACTTTTCATAAATATAATAACTCATTTAGGAAAATCTTCTTAATTTTTACATCCAAATTGAAAAAATGAAACGATTCTTATTAACGGTTATCGCTACAATTGCCATTCTAACTATAGTAAATGCACAAAACAAAGCAAACCAAGACAGTCTAGAAAAAGCAGCTGCAAAATCTGAACTATGGGAACCAGTTCCTGTATCAGTTATAACAGGAAAGCCTTATTCCGATGCCCCCTCCGATGCTATCGTATTATTTAACGGAAAGGATTTAAATAGCTTTCAGAAATTAGATAATAAGCCTGCAGGATGGAAATTAGATAAAGAGGGAAGTGTAACTGTAGTAAAGGGGTCTGGAAATATCGCAACTAAGCAGGGTTTTGGAAGTTGCCAGCTTCATATTGAATGGCGCGAACCAGCAATGATAGCAGGAACTAGTCAAACCAGAGGAAATAGTGGAATATTTTTTATGGGAAAATATGAATTGCAGGTTTTAGATTCTTATAATAATCCAACTTATGTAAACGGACAAGCGGGTAGCATTTATAAGCAATATATACCACTTGTGAATGCTTCAAAAAAACCTGGAGAGTGGCAAACCTACGATGTGATCTTTACAGCACCACAATTTTATTCAGATGGATCTTTACAAACACCTGCTTATATTACAGTGCTTCATAATGGGGTGTTGGTTCAAAATCATGTTGCTATAAAAGGAAATACCGATTGGACTATGACACCAAAATATTTTGCTCACAAAGACAAAGAGCCATTGATTTTACAAGACCACGGAATGGATGGTGGCAACCCGATGAGCTATCGCAATATTTGGATCAGAGAATTATAATTGGCATTATTACATTATTATGGCAAATGACCCAATCATGCCAGACCCTCAATTACTGATGGATTTGGTTACAACACGTATGCCTTTTGGAAAATATAAGGATCGACTGATTTGTGACCTTCCTGATTTTTATCTTGAATGGCATCAGCGAAATGGATTTCCAAAAGGTAAAATGGGAATGCTGTTGGCTACCATTTATGAAATAAAATTAAATGGACTTGGTTATTTATTAGATCCTTTAAAAAAACAAAACCGCTAAAATAAATTTAATAGTAGTTAAAAACCCCTTTCAAAAAGGGGTTGAAATTTCCTTTATTTGATTCTTATCTTGCGTTGAATAAAGTAGGAGTTTACACATGCAAACGATCGCCTCACCCGAACAAATTTTACAAAATATTTTTGGATATGATAGTTTTCGCCATAATCAGGAAGAGATCGTTACCCATATTATTGACGGAAGGGATGCGCTAGTATTGATGCCAACTGGCGGTGGAAAAAGTTTGTGTTATCAGATTCCTGCAATGTGTTTTGCTGGATTAACTGTTGTGGTGAGTCCATTAATTGCATTGATGAAAGATCAGGTTGATGCGTTGGTATTGAGTGGTGTAAAAGCAGCCTATTTAAATAGTACCCAAACCAATTCTGAGCAGGCTCACTTATTTGAGCAATTAAAAAATAACGAACTGAAATTGATTTATGTGGCTCCCGAAAGATTGGTTGGTCAGGATAAATATTTTTTGCACTTTCTCCATAGTATCCCGATTTCATTATTTGCTATTGATGAGGCGCACTGTATTAGTCAATGGGGCCATGATTTTAGACCAGAATATCGAGTGTTGGGGGAGTTAAAAAACTCATTCCCAGAAACCCCTATTATTGCACTTACGGCTACTGCCGATAGACTTACAAAAGATGATATACTTGATCAACTACATTTAAAAAATCCTCGGGTATTTGAAAATAGTTTTAATAGACCCAATATCT
>JAYUFN010000366.1:0-3407 GCA_043738705.1 Bacteroidota bacterium | reverse complement strand
CATTGTTATTTAGTACCGGTAAAAATTTGCCTCCAGCAGATGCTACTGCTACCGACAAAAAATAAGTTCTTAGAACCGGGCAGAAAGTTAAAATCTGCCCCGGTTTTGGTTTTAATATAAATGAAACGATATTGTATGAAAAAGGATCGACTAACCATTGTGGTAAGAACACTAATGATACTTTGCGCTGCTGCTTTAGCTTTAGTATTGTTTGTTCCAATGTGGCGTATAGAATTAAGCGCACCACAATATCCAGAAGGACTAACCCTACTGATCTATTCAAATAAACTTGGTGGAAATGTAGATATTGTTAATGGACTGAACCACTATATTGGCATGAAAACTTTGCATGCCGCTGATTTTATGGAGTTTACTCTTCTCCCATATTTTGTTTTATTTTTCGCATTACTGGCATTGGTTGTAGCAATTATTGGGAGACCAAAATTGTTATTTTTCTTCTTTATTCTTTTTGTATTATTTGCCATTCTTTCTATGGTAGATTTTTGGCGATGGGAATACAATTATGGACATGAGCTAAATCCAGATGCTGCTATTATTGTTCCAGGCATGTCGTATCAACCCCCATTAATTGGATTTAAACAACTATTGAATTTTGGGGCATATTCGATACCTGACATTGGAGGATGGATGTTTGTATTAGTAGGAATTGTAAGTCTGTTATGTGTAATAATTACAAAAAAGAAGAAGTTGATTTCAGGAAATAGATTTGGAATGATAATATTGATTGTATGCACATTTTTCACCTCTTGTAGTGTAGGTGCTGAAGCATTAAAATACGGATCGGATAATTGTTTTTCTTGTAAAATGACCATTAGTGATCAACGCTTTGGCGCTGAAATAATTACGAAAAAAGGTAGGGTATACAAATTCGATGATAGTTTTTGTATGTTAGCATACCTCAAAACCAATATTTTAACTACTGGAGAAATCAAGAAAATGTATATCACTAATTTTTCTGGAAACCATCAATTACTTGACGTAGAACAAGCGCTAATATTACAAAGTGCTACATTAAGAGCCCCCATGGGTGGTAATCTTGCAGCAACTGATCAAATTGACAGTATCAATAAAATAAAGAATCAATTTCCCGGCAATCAAATTATTTGGGCCGAAATTATTAAACAGTGAAAAGATATCTAATCTTAATCTTATTCGGAATTGGCTTTATGCAAATTGCTCAAGCGAGGACGATAACTGTAGGTAATGCAAAAAAGTGTAATACAATAAAACAAGCACTAAACATTTCGCAGAATGGGGATAGCATCATTGTTTATAAAGGTGTTTATCACGAGAAAAACCTTCTCATAAAAAAAAGAATTACACTAATTGGAATAGAATATCCTGTTTTAGACGGAGATCTCAAATATGAAGTGATTTCAATTATGGCATCCGGGGTAACAGTAGAAGGCTGTAAAGTTATCAGGTCTGGTGTTTCAAGCATGGAAGACTTTGCAGGAATTAAAATATATAATTGTAGAGATGTTGTAATTAAAGACAATATTCTTGAAAATACATTCTTTGGTATCTATTTCCAAAACGGGATTAATTGCACCATTGCGAACAATAAATTGAGTGCATCAAATACTGAAGAACAGCAGAGTGGGAATGGAATACACTGCTGGAAAAGCGATAGCATGCGTATTATTGGAAACAATATTACTGGGCATAGAGACGGAATTTATTTTGAATTTGTAACTAACTCTATCATCTGGAGAAACGACTCTGAAAAAAACCTTCGATATGGCTTGCATTTTATGTTTTCAAGTAATGATTCTTATATCGCCAATATCTTTAAAAATAATGGGGCGGGAGTATCAGTGATGTTTTCTCATGATGTTAAAATGATCCATAATTATTTTGAAGAAAATTGGGGAGATGGTTCTTACGGCATCTTACTAAAAGAGATCTCCGATGGTTATATAGAGCACAATCGATTTGTAAAAAATACGGTAGGGATATATATGGAGGGAGCCAACCGCATTAAAATGAATGGGAACGTTTTTGAGAAGAATGGTTGGGCTATGAAAATCCAAGCAAGCTGTATGGACATTACTGTTACCGGTAATAATTTTATCAATAACACATTCGACATGGCTACCAATGGCAGCCTTGTTTTAAATACTTTCAATGGTAATTATTGGGATAAGTATGAGGGGTATGACATTAATAGAGACCATATCGGCGATATCCCATATAGACCGGTAAGTATGTACTCGGTAATTATTGAAAAAAATCCCCCAGCTATGATGTTATTTAGAAGTTTTATCACAACGCTTCTTGATAAAACAGAGAAAGTACTGCCCTCTCTTACCCCTGAAAATTTTAAAGATGCATTCCCACTAATGAAACCCTTAAGATTATGATTATTGCAAATAATGTTTCAAAAAAGTTTGGCAACCTCATAGCACTCAATAATTTTTCTGTTACTTGTAATAAGGGCGAGTGTATTGCCTTAATTGGCCCTAATGGGAGTGGTAAAACAACTTTTATTAAAGCGATCCTTGGTATGGTTGTTTGTGATAGTGGATTTATAACAGTTAATGGATTCAATATTAAGAACGATTGGCAGTATAGATCTAAAATCGGCTACATGCCGCAAATAGGTCGTTACCCAGAAAACATGACGATCGGGCAGGTGCTTGAAATGATGCAAGATATCAGGGGTCAAAAGAATAATAAAGATTTGGATGAAGATCTGATAGAAAGGTTTGCTATTAAATCACTCTTGCCTAAAAGAATGCGCACGCTCTCTGGGGGAACACGCCAAAAAATTAGTGCAGCGCTAGCATTTCTATTTAATCCTGATTTGTTAATACTGGATGAGCCAACTGCAGGACTTGACCCTCTTGCCTCCGAAATATTGAAAGAAAAAATTATTGAAGAAAAGAAAAAAGGAAAGCTGATACTGATTACTTCACATATCCTAAGTGAATTAGACGACTTGGTAACACAAGTCATTTATATGCAGGATGGATGCCTCTGTTTTCATAAAACAATTGAACAACTAAAAGAAGATACAGGTCAAACAAAACTGACAAAAGCAATTGCACAGGTAATGCTCCATAAATAAGCACATGAAAAAAATATTTAAATATGTCATCATAGATATTCTTCGAAATAAGATTATGCTTGCTTATACAGCATTCCTGCTGGTATTGTCATTCAGTATTTTCAGTCTGGAAGATAACTCGGCAAAAGGTTTATTAGGGTTACTAAATATTATTTTAATTATTGTGCCCTTGGTGAGTATTATTTTTTCTACCATCTATGTATATAATAGTTCTGAGTTCATTGAATTGCTAGTGAGCCAACCACTCAAAAGGCGAACTATCTGGATGAGCCTTTTTACTGGACTTGCTTCATCAATGGTACTTTCTTTTTTGGTT
>JAYUFN010000365.1:0-3407 GCA_043738705.1 Bacteroidota bacterium | reverse complement strand
TTCGCTTGCGTATTGGTTCGAAGCAGGCGAAGAAATAGTATTGAAACACTACAATCTTACCTGGTTGCCCGGTAATTTAAGTAGAAAGGAATTTGTAGATCGTTATGCTTCTAAAACGAATAGAGATCTTTCTGGTATCTTATTTTATTACGTATTCGGCTTATTTAAAAATGCGGTGATTGGGCAGCAAATTTATCATCGTTGGAAGCAGGGAAAAAGTAATGACGAACGTTTTGGCGCCCTATTACCACTCATTCAACTACTAGGATCAAAAGCGATTCAGGCGCTGGAAAGAGGAACAATTTAATGGTTGTATTTTCTTGGAGTTCCCTTATTATAGTTCTTATTGGACTTATATAGATCGAAATTTTTTTCGATAAAATAACCCAATTCCAAATCATTCATTAACTGAACTTGTTCATAATCAGGTCTGTATTCTTTCATGAATTCGTCTAGTTCAGGAGGTATTAATTTGGTTATTTTTCTTACAAAAGCTTTACTGAAACGGTGATCTATATATTTATCTTCTTCCTGCTGCAGTAAACGTTGTTGTAGACTCGCCAGACTTTTGTTCCGCTTAAAACGAAACATGTTGATGATCTCATCCAGATCGAATCCAACAGATACTCCTCCCGGATTGTATCCATTATTTTCGCTCAAGCGAAGGCCTGGCTTCTTATAATCGAAAATTTTTGCGTAATCTTTTCTGTTTTGAGTTGAGTCTAACTTATAATAACTATTGCGAACTTTTACTTCAGGAAGATCGAATGAACGCAAATGAATCATTACATTAAAATTCTCCGTATTTGAAATTGTATCCACCGGATATTTCATAGTTGATTTGCCAATCATCGAAAACCAAATAGAATCTTTTAACGAAACCCTGATCTCGTATCTTCCCAATGAATCAGTTGTTGTTCCTTTCCCGGAAGTACTAATTACTGCTACTGCCTCAATAGGGCGTCTTGCAGAAATATCATATACTGTACCCTTGATAGTAACATTTTGTGCATCGATTTTTTGAACAAAAATCAAACAACAGAACAATATTAAGGAGCCGGTAATGTGTAGCCTTTTTCTCAAATATTCGAATTAAGCTGTAATATTAAAACAGTAAATGCAGAGTGCAACAGCTCTGCAACTTATTAACTTGCTTTTTGCAGTATCATTAACTAAAACTTAGTGTCAATAATATAGGGCAGCATTTTTCGCCAGGTAGGCCAATCATGTGTAATGTCATTCCCCCAAACTTCCAGATCGTACCAGATCCCTTTTTCATAAAGTATTGCTGCAAATCGTTTTCCAGCTTCAGGATCCTCGTGTGCGCCGCTTCCTGTAAAAATATGTATGTGATGACTTGCTTTGATCTTGTCTAAATAAAATGAGTCGGTGAGTGTAGGCATATAATGTTCAGGGCTATTATAAAACACTTGGTCATCCCAAAAGCCCTTCGTGTATTCTGTTAAATTATACACGCCACTCATACTAATTGCCCCATTAATGAGATCGGGGCGTTTCAAAAAAAGGTTCATAGCATGAAGTGCCCCGAACGAAGCACCACAAGTATAGATCATGATCTGGTTACTGGTAGTATTTCTGATAAAAGGAATTACTTCTTTAAAAACATATTCGTTAAACTGGTTATGGCGAATGGCTTTGTGTTCTGGAACCATGTCGTTATTCATCCAGCTCTCTTTGTTCATACTATCTATGCTATAAACTCTCAATTTACCAGCATTAATTTGAGGAGCTAGCGCATCAATCAATTGAAAACGATCATATTCCAAGTAATCTGCCGCAGCGGTAGGAACAAGTAATAAAGCAAATCCAAAATGTCCGTATGAAGCGATTGGCATTTCCCTGTTTAAAGCAGGGCTGTACCATGAATTAAATTTTTTTTCCATTAGGCAGGTTCAATAGGTAATTGGATAAATGATTTATACTACACAGTACTTTCTGATTTCTTTCCAAAGATCTCGATAACATTGTGCAGCGTAACTGCTACGTGCAAAGGTTTCAATAGGTGCTTCATGTATTCCCATCTTTTCTATATCACTCAGATATGGAATATAGTTCTTTAAAAAAATCTTGTCTTTATAAAACTGGTGCATCACTTCATGATGCAGGTTTTTACGATGATCTACCATGCTGAAAAAGCATTTTATTTTGGTGACACTTAGACCATTAGCGTTAAAATATTTGGTCACTGTATCATAAGAGCGGATCGATAGGGTTGTTGGAATGTTCGGCATCAGGATCCAGTCTGCTGCATAAAAAACTGCTTCATGTAATAAGGAAATTCCAGGAGGGCAATCGAGTATAACTATATCATAGTCTTTTTTAATGCCTGATAAAATACTTGCAATTTTTTTCTTTGCCTGCTTCATATCATTCAACAAAAGATCAGCATGACGGGCAGAAAGGTCGGCTGGTATGATATCTAGCCCGTTAAATGCAGTTGGTTGAATTGCATCAACAATACCAAGTTCACTATTCAATAGTTTTTTCGATTCATTTTTCACAGAAGAAATACTGCCAAAATAAAATGAAGCAGAACCTTGTGGATCCAAATCCCATATTAATGTTTTTAACCCTTCTTTTGCTGACAGATAAGCAAGGTTAACCGCTGATGCAGTTTTCCCTACACCGCCTTTCAGGTTGTAGATTGCCAATATGTTCATACTCTAAGATACAGCTATTTTTAAAAAAAAATATCTGATAACAAATAGAAAGTCTATATCAGCCAGCCCAATAGTAGAGAACCGAGTACAATAAAAGGGGCCGGAATCCGGTTAGTATTTAGTAAAATAAAGGTTATTATTACAACAGCAAGATCCATTAAAGCATCCCCTTTAAAATTTAGTAAGGCGAGCAAAAAATTATCCTTAATCAGATATCCGGTAGCACCTGCCATAATTCCTACAACCGCTGCGTTGATTCCTTCAAGAGAACGAAAAATAACCGCATACTTTTTCAGGTTATGCCAAACCGGAAAGAAAAACAAAACTAGTAACGCACTCGGAAGAAAAATACCAATCGTGCCTATCACACAACCGAGTAGTTTCATGGCAAAACCATCATCATTCATTACCATTCCACCAGTGAAAGATCCAATCGAAAATACAGGTCCTGGTATGGCACGTACAATTCCCGATCCTGTTAAAAAATGTTCTTTCTTGATTTTTAATACCACTCTTTTATTTTCCTGGACGTGCTTGGTTTCTGGTCTAGTCACATATTGCTCGTACATCAACGGCATCAATACATCCCCTCCTCCAAATACTAGGCTGCCGTTTCGGAAAGTCATTTCAAAGAGGTTAAACGGTTTTCTATTGGGCCAATTTTGCCTTGTTGCCGTTTCTGAAAGATAGCCGGCTATACCAAAGATTGCTAGAAAAATCAGTATA
>JAYUFN010000364.1:0-3416 GCA_043738705.1 Bacteroidota bacterium | reverse complement strand
GTTTACTCGATTTGCGCAGGTGTGTACACTAGCATTTGGAGATAAGGTCAAAGACTGGATCGTTTTGAATGAGCCGATGGGATTTACTTCACTTGGTTATGGGGTTGGTCAACACGCTCCGGGTAAAGTTTCTGTGAATGGTTTTTTTGATGCTGTTCATAATGCTTTAATCTGTCAAGCCGAGGGTGGTAGAATTATTAGAGCCAATGTTTCTAAAGCACATATAGGCAATGCATTTTCATGCTGCGAGGTCGTTCCCTTTACGCAAAAGCCTGAAGATAAACTGGCCGCTCGGAAAGTGGATATTTTATTGAATCGCCTTTTTATTGAGCCTGCTTTGGGGCGAGGGTATCCACATGATATTGAATTTCCTTTATTAGAAAAGATGCATTTGCATAATAAAGCATGGCGCTACACTGAGCAGATGCACTTTGATTTTGATTTTATAGGGATACAAAACTATTTTTCTCTAACTGTTAAACATACTCCCCTCATTCCTTATATACAAGCTTCGGAAGTAAAAGCCACTAGCAGAAAAGTACCATCTACTGCGCTTGGGTGGGAAGTTAATGCTGATAGCTTTTATAGGATGATCAAAAGATTTTGGCTCTACGGATCCATCAAAGAAATTATGATCACAGAAGGCGGGGCTTGTTATAAAGATCAACTAATTAATGGGCAGATAAATGATAGTGAAAGGATCGCTTATTTTCAACTTTACTTGGAGGCATTATTGAAAGCCAAAAAAGAGGGGATTAATATTAGTGGATATCTTGCCTGGACTCTGACCGATAATTTTGAATGGGCTTTTGGATTCGATGCAAGATTCGGACTGATACATGTTGATTTTAATACGCAATTAAGGACGATCAAAAATTCGGGCTATTGGTTTAGAGATTTTTTAAATAAATGATGATGGCTTTTGATTAAGTTTGAGTTACTCAAACTTATTGCATGCACAAATATTACAGCCTATTGATTGGTTTATTTTTTTTGGCATCTCAATCCCACTCACAAAATAATTATATCATTCCGGCGAATACCGGTTATGCAGTACCATCTGAAAATGAGGATCACGATTTATTTGAATCGGGTAAGCCTATATCAAAATGGACCGATCTGCAACAGGAGTTACAATACTTTGTCCATCTTAAAAAATCCGGGTCTTTGCAAATTTCATTAAATACCCGCAATACTGTTGCTACAGCCGTCTTATCTATAAAATTTGCAGAAAAATATTTTCTGGTAACAGTTCCAAAGTCTGAAACATTTGTAAAACTGCATGTTGGAAACCTGATGATCAAAGATTCTGGGTTTTATGTTATTGAAATAAAAGGGTTAAAAAAAACTGGCAAAATAATCGCAGAGATAGCTTCTATAGAACTTAGCGGTTCGGCCACCGAGGGAATTCATTTTAATAAAAAAGAAAGACGTAACGCCGCTTCTGTTCACTTACGATACCCTTTAGCTGATACCATAAAAGCAATTACATTCTATAACGAAATTACCATACCAGCACATGCCGATATTGTTCACAGCTATTATATGTCGAATGGGTTTGCACGTGGGTATTTTGGTATACAGGTAAATAGTGATCAGGAACGACGTGTTATTTTCTCGGTGTGGGATGCAGGAAATGAAGCACTGCACAGGACTAAAGTAGCTGATTCAAATAAAGTAAAATTATTAGTAAAAGGAGAGGATGTTATTGCTGATGATTTTGGTAACGAAGGCACAGGCGGACATAGTCATTGGGTATATCCCTGGAAGACTGGAATGACCTATAAAATGGTAGTAACCGCACTTCCTGATAGTATTTCACAAACCACTACTTATACAGGATATTTTTTTATTCCCGAAATACAGAAATGGAAATTGATTGCATCTTTCCGAGCACCTAGAGATGGTGGATATCTTCGTAATCTATATTCTTTTAATGAAAATTTTGTAGGTAGTAACGGTCAATTAGAACGTAAAGCTTATTTTGGAAATCAATGGATACAACGTGAAAATGGGACTTGGTTAGAATTAACTCAATCCACTTTTTCTGATGATGCTACTGGGAAAGCCGGGGATAGGATTGATTATGGTGGAGGAGTGCAAGAAGGGAAATTCTATTTATGGAATGGAGGCTTTCAAAAAACTAATACTAGTTATGGAGAGCTTTTTTCCAGATTAGCGGAGAATCAAAAACCAATTATCGATTACTCAAAAAATGCGGATAGCTTAATACAGGCTACCATGGATCAGCAAATGATTTATCAAGCTATCTCAAATAAACAACTTGATACCAGTGGAATGAAAGAGGGCATCTATTATCAAACTATTAAGAATGGTTTTGGGGAAGAGATTTCGTTGAGCGATACTGTGACTGTTTTTTATAAAGGATATTTATTAAAAGATAAGCGCATATTTGATCAAACTAAGGATAAGCCTGTTGTATTTCCCCTAAATAGATTAATTAAAGGATGGCAGATAGGACTAGTTAAAACAAAGGTTGGCTCAAAGATTAGACTGATCATACCATCTGGTCTGGCTTATAATATAAGATGCAGAAGTAAGGACATTGCTCCAAATAGCGTTTTGGTATTTGATATTGAAGTTGTTAATACTAAAAGATGAGTTACGCCATTTTTTCAATACTCAAATTTGTTATATTTGAGTATTGAATTATTTCAATAAAACCTAATCATATATAGATGAATAATTCTACTTCAGCACTTCCTTCCGTTTTAGTTGTGGAAGACGATGCATTCATTCAGGCCATCTTAAATCAAACACTTAGCGCGAACTTCTCAGTTACCATTTTTACTGATGGAATGGAGGGATTAAACTATTTACAGAGTGGAAATATTCCTGATATTATTTTATCTGATTTGAATATTCCGGGATTGAGTGGAATGGAATTGTTAGAACAAGTAAGAAACAGTGGATTCTTTAGTTCAGTTCCCTTTATCATACTATCTGGAAAGGAAGATACCGACACCAGAATTCGCTGTCTTGAGGCAGGTGCGGATGATTATTTGATCAAGCCTTTTAATCCCAGAGAGCTTGATGCGAGATTGAAAAATATTTTGAGAAGAATGGGTAAAATCTAACTAAACCAATTTCTCATGACAGATTCTATCATAGCAATCTTAAGTGCCGACGAATCAACAAAAAAACTTTTAGCTACTTGCGATTTTAATGGCGCTTTATTGCAGTTTTTTCAAAATGGATTAGACCTTAGTACCGAGTGGAAACAAAAAGATTTAAATGTTACAGCAATTATTTCTCAAACAGAAATTATGGGGGCGTCGGGAGTTTCATTAATGGAGGCTTTGTTAAATAAAAAGTTTCCATGCGTACCTTTCTTTATCATTACGCTCTATGCAAAAGAGAATATGATGAAATTTTCATTAGAGGCTGGAATTTCT
>JAYUFN010000363.1:0-9473 GCA_043738705.1 Bacteroidota bacterium | reverse complement strand
ACCGGGCTTGGGCTAGCTATTTCAAAGGAATTTATTGAGGCTCAAAATGGTCAGCTATCTGTATCTAGCAATCTAGGAGAAGGTAGTAGATTTTGCTTTAGCCTTCCTTTGGTTTAATTAAAAATAAAAAGACGCTATCGGATAGCGCCCTTTTATTTTTACATCTTTCTAAGAAGTGGGATTTTCGTATTAGGACTAATGAGCAGCGGTACATTTTCTACAATAGTAACAGCTGTATCCAAACCAAAGGCTTTCTGATCAGACTGTGCGTAGTGCTTAATACTAAAATAAGAATCCATAACAAATCCTTCTTTCATCGAGAACTCGTTTTCAACAGAAAGGAATGTTTCAATAATTACATAAATAATATCAGCATGGAAGGTTTTACTATCTAGGCTTTCGTATTTGTTATCTATCTGTATTTCTTTTTGATTGTACATCTCCTGCATCACTTTTTTGAATAACAAATTGATGCGCGGCTGAATTCTGAATCCAAGATTGAAATCAACACGTATAATTTTTCCTGGAACAACTTCTTTGGTTGTGTATTCCATGGTGTATGGATTATCGGAGCGGTTAATATGAACAAACCAATACACTTCAGCTCTTTTAGGCTTTCTATGAAGAATAGAATGAAGAATTCTTTTTTCAATTTCTCCTTCATAATCGGCCTTGGTTAAATAAACCAAATGCGTTGCATATTTAGGATAATCCTTATCAGCAATTAAATTTAATAACCTCGGGACGTAATCAGTCAGTTTTGCAAATTGTAAGTAACGGTTAGTGATTTTTCTTGCTCGATACCAAATCACCATGATGAAAATCAGGCCAAACTCGAAGAACAAGAACATCCAACGTTGTTTGATCTTAGCCACATTTGTAATGAAGAATGAAACTTCTACAATTACAAACACGAACATGATCATGGTAATAATGATTGAATTCCATTTCTTAACCCTGCGCATATACACAAACATTAGAGTTGTAGTCATTAACATAGCAATCACAATTGAAAAACCGTAAGCTGCTTCCATGTGTGCACTCTCTCTAAAATAGAACATCATACCCACACAACCAATCCATAAAATCCAGTTGAGACTAGGAATATATATCTGACCCTTTACATTCGTTGGAAATTTGATCGTAACGCGAGGCCAGCAATTTAAACTGATGGCTTCGTTAATTAGTGTAAACGACCCACTGATTAATGCCTGACTGGCAATGATGGTGGCCAAAGTAGCAATAATAACTCCTATTAATAAAAACCAATGGGGCATTAATTCGTAAAAAGGATTTAATCCGTTCAGGGTAGGATTATGTTGCGCCAATATCCAAGCACCCTGACCCATATAATTCATGATCAATGCTATTTTAACAAAGATCCAACTAACTTGAATATTTTTTCTGCCGCAATGCCCCAAATCGCTATACAACGCTTCAGCACCTGTTGTACAAAGAAATACAGCTCCTAGTAGCCAGAAGCCACTCGGATAATTAACCAATAAGTCATAGGCATAATAAGGATTGATTGCCCGAATAATTTCCGGAATATGGGCGATTTGTAAAACACCAAGTACCAGGATCATTCCAAACCAAATAAACATAATCGGTCCAAAAGCAAATCCTACTACTTTAGTACCGAAGCGTTGGAAGAAGAACAATAAAGAAATGATTCCAATAACAATTCCAACAGTAAGATTATTTCCTGGCACAATTGTATTTTCCAAACCTTTTATCCCGCCCAAACCTTCCACAGCAGATGATACAGAAATTGGGGGAGTGATAATACCATCCGCTAACAAAGTGGCTGCTCCAATAATCGCTGGTATATAAAGCCATTTTGCATACCTTCTAACAAGGGCATAAAGAGAAAATATTCCTCCTTCCCCCCTATTGTCGGCTCTAAGCGTTAAAAACACATATTTGAATGTTGTTTGCAAGGTTAAAGTCCAGATAACACATGAAATTCCACCATATACTAATTGCTCAGTAATTTGTCTTTCCCCCATAATAGAGCGAAATACGTAGAGAGGAGAAGTACCAATGTCACCGTAAATAATACCTAATGTTACAATCAAACCAGCAAAGCTGATTTTACTTAATTGACTGTTACCAGTCTGAACTTGCGAGACCATTTTGATAAACTATTTTGATTCAGAGAATAATTGGGCTTTGTAACTATTGAATGATAGGAATGGTTGATGCACACACACCAGGAGATTGAAATCATCCGTTACGAATCGTTAGAAGTATAAAATTATCATGAACAGCTAATATAATAATTTATTACTTGAAACTTAAGCAGAATTTAATCTGCGCAAATATTTAGGATCACAAAATAAGCGTGAGAACTGAGAATCGGCTTAATTAAACAGAATAATTTTTTCTTGCCCGCCTGTCCAAACACCAAACTTTTTTTCTGTGGCGTAAAACCTAAAATCAAAAATACCTTTTAACTGTGCTTTTATAAATAAGTTGTTTGCGATATCTCCCAATATCCCTAATGGAATTTTGTAATGTACAATGTCTGTCATCTCTACACCCCCTTCGATTGCTTTGAAATGGTGTTGATGATGCCACATTGTATATGGACCAAACCTTTGTTCGTCAATAAAATATTGCTGATCTACAACCTGAGTAATTTCGGTCATCCAATAAAGCGGTATCCCCAAAACTGGTTTCACGGTATATTCAATAATCTGCCCAGCGTACATCTTGTCTCCGTGGTATTTTGATATAATATTAAACCCAAGATTGGCTGGCGTAATATCGTTTAAATTAGCTGGTCGGCTAAAGAATTCCCATGCTACAGCTATCTTTACGGGGATTTTTTGAACGGTCTTTATTGAATACACTTTTGACATTGAGAGTTTTGAATTATAACAGGGTATAAGTTAGATTGTTTAATCCCCCAAGGAAATTTAAACTCCTGCACGCTTTCATTATCTTTATAGTATGGCAAATCGGGACCAGCAAAAGCAACAATTCGAAAAGATCTATCTCTCACTGAACGAGCAACAAAAATTAGCGGTTGATACAATTGAAGGACCAGTAATGGTAATTGCAGGGCCCGGAACAGGAAAAACCCAGATCTTAAGCGCAAGAATTGGAAAGATCTTATTAGAAACAGATACTTTGCCCGAAAATATACTTTGCTTAACATATACCGATGCCGGTGCTGTGGCAATGCGTAAAAGGTTACTCGGATTTATAGGACCAGACTCCTACAAAGTAAATATCTATACTTTCCATGCTTTTTGTAACGATATCATTCAGGAAAACCTTTCGCTCTTTGAAAAAACAACACTTGACCCAATTTCCGATCTGGAAAAAATAGATCTCTTCAAACAATTGATTGATAGTTTTGAAAAGGATAATCCTTTGAAAAGATACAGAGGTGACGTGTATTTCGAAATCAATAACCTTCAACAGTTATTTAGTTCAATGAAGAGAGAAGGTTGGTCACCCGAATTAATCAATGAGAAGATCAACAAGTATTTGAACGACCTCCCAAATCGAGAAGAATTTATTTATAAAAGAGCATATAAACAGTTTAAGGCAGGAGATCTCAAAAAAAATAAGATCGCAGAAGAGAATGAAAAAATGCTCAAATTAAGTGCTGCTGTAAATGAATTTGAACATTTTCAACAATTGATGCGCAGACGAAATCGATACGATTTTGATGACATGATCAACTGGGTGATCAAGGCCTTCGAAGAAAACCCCACCCTACTTTCTCGCTATCAGGAGCAGTTTCTATATATTTTAGTTGATGAATATCAGGATACCAGTGGCACACAAAATAAGTTGGTAGCGTTACTTATAAATTACTGGGAGCAACCAAATATTTTTGTAGTGGGTGATGACGACCAAAGTATTTATCGTTTTCAAGGAGCTAATGTTGAAAATATGATTGGCTTTGCCAACCGATATAAAGATGATTTAGTAAAAATAGTACTGACCAATAATTATCGATCAACACAACCCATACTAGATATTTCTAAAACGCTGATCGACCGAAACCAAGAAAGGCTCATCAATAAATTACTTGGTTTAAATAAAACACTAGCAGCCTCAAATATAAAACTACAAGGCATTACAGAAATGCCTTTCATTTTCGAATACGAATCTGTACGACAAGAAATGATATCAATTTGCCTTGAAGTAGAGCAATTAATACTGAATAATATTCAACCGGGCAGAATCGGTATCATCTATAAAGAGAATAAATATGGCGAGTCGCTTGCAGAATTTTTTAAACAGCGAAGCATCCCGGTTTACCGCAAAAGGAATCTAAATATTTTAGAGATCCCTCTAGCAAAAAAAATTATTCTTGTCCTAAAGTACTTAGTTGCAGAACTGGATACGGCTTTTGGAGGTGAAGAAATGTTATTTGAAATCCTACATTTCGACTGGTTCAAGATTCCTCCAATTCAAATTGCCCAAATGTCATCGATAGTTGCAGAAAAAAAATTTAGCGACAACCGGACCAGCCTAAGAAAGTTATTATACGATAAAGCAAATGCACCAGCAGCAACCTTATTTAGCTTACCTGCACCTGAAGGGATGATCGTTGCAAGCATTGCAATTGAAAAGTTGATCGCTGATGTTACGAATAACACTTTAATCAAATTATTCGAAAATCTGATACGCGATACCCAAGTTTTACGATGGATTATGTTGAGTGAAGACAAGCACTGGCACTTACAAGTGCTCACTGGCTTATTTGAGTTTATAAAAGATGAAGCACATCGAAATCCAACTTTAACATTAGAACAGCTCGTGAATATTTTTTCGCTGATGGAAAAAGAAGCATTGAGTCTTCCATTAGTACAAGTAAGTGGAAGCGATAAAGGGATAAATCTGCTAACAGCTCATGGCTCTAAAGGGCTAGAATTTGAATACATATTCTTTGTTGGTTGCAATGCTTCAAACTGGGAGAAAAAAAGAAAACCGGGTGGAGGATATAGTTTTCCGGATACGATGTTTGTATCGCAACCAAAGCAAGTTGAAGAGGAAGAATTGAGGCGCCTTTTTTATGTGGCACTTACAAGAGCAGAATTAAAATTATTCATATCATTCAGCAAATACAAAAACGATGGTAAGCCTTTAGAGCCTTCTATGTTTTTAGCAGAAATTCAGTCTGTACATGAAATTCCAATTCAACAGAAAACCATTCCTACAAAAACTTTAAGTGAATTTGCATTAGTACAATTTGAAGAAGAGCTTGCTCCCGAAATTGAAAAAATTGAGGCCGATTTTATTAATCGCACATTGGAAAAGTTTGTAATGAACGTTACAGCACTTAATAATTATCTTAAATGCCCATTACAATTTTATTTTCAGAATTTGGTTCGTGTTCCTTCGGGAAAATCTGAAGCAACCGAATTTGGATCAGCAGTACACTATGCTTTGGAAAAACTATTTTCGAACATGCAAACAACCGAACAATTTGCAGCCAAGCAGCAATTCATAAAAGACTTTGAATGGTATATGCATCGACATAGGGAAAGCTTTACAAAAGAAGCATTCAAGAGGCGGATTGAATATGGCAATGAAGTATTGGGTAATTATCACGATCAATATCTACATAACTGGAACAAAATAGTGGCAGTAGAAAGAACTATTAGGAATGTAGTTGTGGGAGGGGTTCCACTAAAAGGGAAACTCGACAAACTTGAATTTGACGGGAAAGCGGTTAACGTAGTTGATTATAAAACTGGGGATATCGAAAAAGCCATTATAAAACTAAAAGCTCCTACTGAAGAAAACCCAAACGGAGGGGATTATTGGAGGCAAGCTGTCTTTTATAAAATTCTAGTTGATAATTATGAACAGAAGAATTGGAAAGTGATTAGCACAGAATTTGATTTTATTGAACCAGACAAAAAGAAAATATATAGGAAAGAAAAAATCGTGATTAGTACCGCAGATATCACTACTGTCATCCATCAAATTAAAACAGTTTGGCAAAAAATACAAAATAGGGAGCTCTACATTGGTTGTGGGAAAAAAGATTGTAACTGGTGTAATTTTGTAAAAGATAATAAAATGGTGGTGGCATTGCACGAATTGAACGAAACGGAAGATAGCAACGAAGAATAATTAACTTTTTACTTTTTCGGGAGCGCTTTTTTTAGAGATGTGGGTTCTATATTTGCTTTTTAAGGATTACTGCAACTGAATAGTATTTATGAAAAGGACGATACCATTTATAATATTGAATATATTTTGTTTTGTTACTTACATGAGCTTGTTTTCATGTGCAAATATTATTCCTCCTGGTGGCGGCCCAAGAGATACTATTCCTCCTCGTTTGATTGGTTCTATCCCAAAGGATTCCGCGCTGAACGTATCAAATTCAATTATTATTTTAACTTTTGATGAATATATCCAATTACAAAATGTAAATGAGAATTTGATCCTTTCTCCCAACCCAAAACAAATGCCTTTTGTTGATTATAAATTACATAATGTTACCGTTAAACTAAAAGACTCGCTGGAAATAAATACTACCTACTCAATAAATTTTGGAAGCGCAATAAAAGATGTGAATGAGGGAAACCTTGCAAAGGAATTTACCTATGTTTTTTCAACTGGTAAAACTATTGATAGCAATCAATACAAAGGATATGTATTCTTAGCAGAATCAGGAAAAATAGATAGTACCCTGTTGGTAGTATTGCATAATAATACCGCAGATAGTTCAATCATAAAAAACAATCCAAGGTATATTGCCAAGTTGAATGGAAAGGGATATTTTTCGTTCAAATATTTACCGGAAGGGGAGTTTTCTGTTTATGTTGTACCTAATGAATTTTCAAAAAAATACGATGACAGCACCAAGCTTTTTGCTTTTATAAAGGATCCAATATTGATTAATAAAGTCACTCGAACTGACACACTATTTGCCTATCAAGAATTTAAAAAAAGAGATAGCAAAACATTGAATAACTCTGGGAATAATGATCCAAAAATGGGTGGAAAAAGTAAAATTGAAGACAAACGATTAAAGTATACAGTTAATCTGGAAACTGGTCAACAAGATTTGTTATCACCGCTCCAATTCAGTTTTAATCGCCCCTTGAAAATCTGGGATAGCAGTAAAATCGTATTACTAGATACCAGCTTCAAACCATTACCAGGATATAAAATAACTATTGACACAGGTAATACTAAAATCAGTCTGTCATTTCCATGGAAAGAAAAAACAGCATACAGAGTAATCATCAACAAGGATGCAGTAGTTGATACAGGAGGAATAAATTTACTTAAATCTGATAGTGCAAGATTCATTTCAAAACGAGAAGCCGATTACGGGAGTTGCAGGATGCGATTCACCAATATCGACCTATCAAAAAATCCAGTATTACAATTGTTAGTAGATGGTAAAATTATAGAATCAATCCCCTTAACTGGAAAGGAATTCATTCGTAAACGATTTCAGCCAGGTGAGTTTGAAGTACGTATATTATTTGATAAAAATAAAAACGGCATTTGGGATCCAGGAAATTTTAAGGAAAAAAAACAACCAGAGATCGTTCAATCCTTCGCTAAAAAATTAATAATCAGGGCCGATAGAGATACCGACCAAAGTTATATTTTTTAATAGTCTCAAAACAATTCACAGCTTATCTTTACCGCATGCAACTTCCTTCTGCACTTCTTGAAAACGCCGTCTTACAATTTTCAAAATTGCCTGGTATTGGTAAGAAAACGGCGCTTAGATTAGTTCTGCACCTTTTAAAACAAGATGTGCAGGAGGTTCAATTTTTTGGAGAAACCATTGCCAAAATGAGGCGCGATATACAGTTTTGTCAAAGGTGTTTCAATGTTAGTGATGGCAATATTTGTTCGATCTGCTCTAACACCATGCGTAATCAAAAAATGATTTGTGTGGTTGAAAACATCCGTGATGTGATTGCAATAGAAAGCACACAACAGTTTAACGGAACCTATCATGTGTTGGATGGCATTATTTCTCCGCTAGACGGAATTGGCCCCGACCAATTAAATATTGAAGCACTTGTACAAAGGATTCAAAAAGAAAATATCGAAGAATTATTGTTTGCTCTAAGCCCGAATATTCAGGGAGATACTACGATCTATTATATTCAAAAAAAAATTGGACATTTAGCTTGTAATATTACCACAATCGCCAGAGGCATTGCTTTTGGAGGAGAATTGGAGTATGCAGATGAAATGACCCTTGCGCGAAGTATTGCGAATAGGTTACCTGTTCAACAATATGTGAAATAAAGATGGGTTCCTTTATATAATTCTTCTATCCACTAACAGCAAAATGAGTTGTATGAAAAAATTAATTGCTCTTTTTATTATAACTATTTTTTTTATCAGTGCTGATGCGCAGAAATTTTACACTACTAAATCATGTCAGATAAAGTTTAATGTCGGCATCGGTTCGGAAAATTTAAAAGCGCTAACAAGTGAAGCCGAATCGCGCTGGTTAGAAAATAATGGACAAATACTTTTTAGCCTAACACTGGATAGGCTGAGTTTTGAAAACCCTTCTGCAGGCTCGGTTTTCAAAACCACTTATTTAGAAATCGATAAATTTCCTAAGATAGAAATCAAAGGATTTATTAATGAGATTGAACATATTGACCTCACCATAGCAGGTGGCAATCAAGTTACGATTGATGCAACTGTAAATTTACACGGCAGTTCACAAAAAATGACAATACCGGCTACATTAACTGTTTTGAGTAGTGGGAAAATTATGTTGAAAAGCGATTTTAAGATCAAACTAAATGACTTTAAAATTATCGGAAAGGATATTAGTACAAAGATTGCCCCAACTGCCAATATCAACATTTACTGTATCTATGAATAGTTAAACCTGCTGTATTTTAAGTAAAAGTCAAAGATTTTAATATTTAGATTGCGATATCCGGAAAAGTGTTGCGCCTAAACCTGAAATTATAGTACCCAATAACTACCACGATAGCTATATTCTTGGAAAATCAAGCTCCGCCTGCTATTTTTGCACGATAGCAGGCGGATTTGTTTATTGTTCGGCCTGTTTGTTCCTTTTGGAATTAATCGAACTAATAAACGTTTTGAAGAGCCTCTCCATTTGCTCCCTGGCGTTTATAGTTCTTATCAATTAACCTTTCTGTGGCGGTACTGCAGAAACAAAATAATTGTATGAACATAAAAGAAGCACTAACAAAAAGAATATTGGTAATTGATGGCGCAATGGGTACCATGATTCAACGCCATAAACTTTCTGAAGACGATTATCGCGGAGAAAGATTCAAGGACTGGCATTCAGATGTAAAAGGCAATAACGATCTATTGTGTATTACTCAACCTCAAATTATCATTGGTATCCATGAACTCTATCTTGAAGCTGGCGCTGATATTATTGAAACAAATACTTTTAGCAGTACAGTTATAGCGATGGCAGATTACGATATGCAATCACTTGCCTATGAACTAAACGTTGCTGC
>JAYUFN010000362.1:0-3427 GCA_043738705.1 Bacteroidota bacterium | reverse complement strand
GGAAAGTGCAATTTCGGCAGCAGTTTCTGCTCCAAGTGATAAGCCTGTAGGACCGTAAATTTTTTTTAACTCATCCTTCGAGAAGATGATCTCTCTTTCAGCTAATTCCTGTAACAATCGCTCCCGTTTTGCAGATGGACCCAGAATTCCTAAGTATCCAAAATCCTTTTGATGCATGCAGGCAAGCATTTCAATATCGTACTGGTAATTATGTGTCATCAATACCATTGCAGATCTTTTATCTAGAACCAATTGATCTATCAATGTTTTTGGCTTCCCTACTAGTATCTTGTCTGCTCCAGGGAATCTTTTGGTATTTGCATGAGTTATTCTTCCATCAACAATTGTACATTCCCAACCAAGCGTATTAGCAATCATGAATAATGGAATTACATCATTACCCGCACCTATAATACAAAGAGAAATTGCAGGGTTGCAGAAATCAAAAAAAAGTTGTTGCCGCTTATCTTGCAAAGTAATTTCGAAATGCGATGAAGTATTTGCATCCAAAACGCGCTGAGAAACAATACTCAATTCTTCATATAAGTTACCTGATAAAGCGTTTAGTTGAAAAGTTCCAAAATGCAACTCATCAATAAGAGCGTATCCTGTATGAATCACTGTTGGCATTCTTTCAGCAATCGCAACTCTTAAACAATCAATTGGATTATTTGAAATTGAAGGATCGATAGGTTCAAACAGAATACTAACAATGCCATTGCAACCTAATTGAATTCCTAACTTGGCATCATCCTCATCTGTTGTGTCGTATTTAACCAACTTTTTCTTCCACTGATTTATTGCAAGTAAAGCTTTTCTTAAAGCATCACCCTCCAAACAACCACCGCTAATTGCACCAGTTAATTTTCCATCTTCATCAACCAACATTCTTGCTCCTGGTCTTCGATACGAAGATCCTTCAACATGAACCACTGTTGCCAGAGCTGTTTTCTTTCCCGATTTGGTTGCTTCATCAAACGCAAGAACAATATCTTTGATTTCTTTCATGAATTGTTCAGTTTGATTAGTGGCGGATACACTTTTTTCATTCCGTTTCCATCCGACATCTTACAGTTTATACGATAAATAGTATAAACCTCTTTACTTCTTTCAACACTTTTTGGCAAATCATAAACCTGTACAAAAGTAGTTGCTCCAAATAAAAATAATAAGACAGCACCACCAATAAGCAACATTCTCTTCATAGCTTGATTTAAATTGGCATACTATACAATTTTGTTGATATCAAATGGAAGTCTTCTGATTCTTTTACCAGTTGCAGCAAAAATAGCATTACACAAAGCAGGTGCGAAAGGAGGTAATCCTGGTTCCCCTACTCCTTTTATTTTGGCACCACCATTTGCAAGTATATGCACTTCAACTTTTGGCATTTCGTTGATACGAACCAATTGGTTCGTATGGAAGTTGGTTTGCACTGTTTGTCCCTTATCAAAGGTAATCCCGCTTTTAATTGCCGCAGTCAAAGCCATTACTGCTGCACCTTCCACTTGTCCGCGGGTAGTATCCGGATTCACCACGGTACCAAGATCAATTACAGCATATACTTTTTCGATCTTTATTCCTGTGCCTTTTTTAGATACTTCTATCACATAGCCCCCCAATCCTGCAAAAAATTCGTACTGTGCAACGCCTCTACCCCAACCTACTGGCAATGGCTTATCCCAGTTCGAAACTTCCTTTAATTTATTCAGCACATTTTTGGTATCAGATTCTTTTTTTAGCATCCCCAATCTAAATACCATTGGATCTTGTTTTGCCGCCACTGCCATTTCATCAATAAAGCATTCATGTGAAAAAGCCAGTGTGGTACTAGTTACAGCCCGCCATGCCGCCAAGGGCAGATGAAGATAATGATGCACATACAAGTTCTTCATGTTTTCGATCTCGTATTTCTGCTCACTAATACCTTCTGTCATGGTTCCATTCGACTTAGTTTTGTCGTAATCTTTTTTCATATCCAGAGTTGGAGCAATCACTTTGTGCTGAAAGGCCACTGCCTTTCCATTCGCATCTAAAGCACCTTTCATTGCTGAATAAGTCATTGGTCGGAAAGGTCCTTGTTGCGTATCATCTTCTCTTGTCCAAATTGTTTTTACTGGTTTACCAATCTTCTTGGTAAGTTGAACCGCTTCATGCACATAATCGGGATATAATCTTCTTCCAAATCCTCCTCCGTTAAAAAGTGTATTGACTTTTAAATTTTCAGGAGTTACGTTATAAATTTTTGAAAAATCATTTACAATATTCCCAGGCACTTGCGTAGATGTCCATATTTCAAGCTTATCACCATCGTGCCAGCTAGCAAGGCAGTTCATGGGCTCGATAGGAGAATGAGACACAATAGGTGTTTCATAGAAAGCCTCAAGTTTTACTGGAGCCTCTTCAAATGCTTTATCAAAATCACCTTGTTTGTGTTCTACTGCTCCTTCTTCTTTTGCTGCATCACGCAAACCTTGTTCATAGGTTTTAGAATTAAAAGTTTCATTTCCCTGATTATCCCATTTAACTTTCAATTTTTTTCTTCCTTGCAAGGCGGCCCAATAATTTTCTGCGATAACAGCTACCCCTTCCGATCTGTACACACCATGAATCCTTTCGCAAGTTTCTACAGCAATTACTCCTTTTATTTTTTTCGTTTCAGAATCATCAAAACTAATCAGCTTACTACCTAAAATTGGGCATCGTTCAATAGAAGCATATACCATTCCAGGAACATGCGCATCAATACCAAATTGTGCCGTGCCATTTACTTTTAGCGGCACATCAGGTCTTGGTGTTGCCTTACCTAATATTTTAAAATCTTTTGGGTCTTTCAAGGTAGGCGACTTAGGTACTTCCAACTTTGATGCAGCTTCTGCAAGATCTCCGTAAGTAATTTTTTTGCCAGAAGGTTTGTGAATGATGACGCCCTGATTTGCATAACATTCTGCTTCAGGAACATTCCACTGCATACTAGCAGCCTTAATCAACATTTCCCTAGCAGATGCACCAACTATACGAAGATTCAGGTAACTCGTACGAACAGAGGCACTACCACCAGCAGATTGACCCGGACCAAATTTCTTTTCACCACCAGTTTGTTTGATGGTAACTTGGTTCAATGATACTTCTAATTCCTCGGCGATTAAAGAAGGGATGGACTGAAAAGTACCTTGTCCCATTTCTGGCTTTGGATTAAAAATGGTAATCTTCCCTGTTTTTTCAATCAATACGAAGGGAGATAGTTCAAAGCTATCGACAGCGCCAGTTAAATTTTCAACGGTTTCAATTCCATTGGCTTTAGAGGAAAGGCCTAATACTAATCCTGCACTTGTGATGCCAGAAAGGCGGATAAAATTACGACGATTGATATTGTTTGGTTGATTGCTCATTTTAAAAATTTTGTGGGGTTACTTAATCATTTCTG
>JAYUFN010000361.1:0-3436 GCA_043738705.1 Bacteroidota bacterium | reverse complement strand
GACTGGTTTCGCTTTCTTCAATCTCTACATTATATTTTGCCGCTAGCCAGCGCAGGGCTTCTACATAACTATATTTTTCATGCTCCATCAAGAAGCCGATACTGTTCCCGCTTTTGCCACAACCAAAACATTTGTAAATTTCTTTTGCTGGCGAAACCGTAAATGAGGGTGATTTTTCGTTGTGAAATGGGCAGAGTCCCAGATAATTAGTCCCCCTCTTTTTTAATTTCACAAACTCTCCAACTGTATCAAGAATGTCGATTCTGTTGGTAATTTCTTGTATGGTGTTTGGAGATATCATCAAAGGCGAAATTAGTAGATTAGTAGGGAGCTTTTAATTTAATTAGTATTTAAATATGATTTTTACTACTCGTTTTTTATTTTTAAAGTAAATTTACCCATGCTAAAGAAAGAACGACAGGCATTTATTATTCAGCAAATCAATATCCACAATAAAGTATTGTCCTCCGATTTGAGCGTACACCTAGATGTTTCAGAAGATACCATTAGAAGGGATTTGCAGGAATTGTCAGAAGAGGGGAAGCTAATCAAAGTACATGGCGGCGCCTTGTCGAAATCGTTTCACTTTACACTCGAACCAAATCCTGTTTATTCGCTACCTGAGAAAAAAGTAATTGCATTCAAAGCAGTTGAATTGATCAAGGATGGGATGCTCGTTTTATTAACTGGAGGAACCACCATACTAGAATTGGTTAAGTCGCTCCCTCCTGAATTAAATGCCACTTTCATTACAGTAAGTTTGCCTATTGCTTTAGAACTCTTAAATCATCCAAATTCTGAAGTGATCTTTATTGGGAATCTTCTTTCCAAAAACGCGCAAATGGCTATCGGTTCGGAAGTGATAGAAAAATTAGGAACCATCAAGGCAGACCTTTGTTTTCTGGGTACTAATAGTTTTGACGCAAACTTTGGTATTTCTGATATGGAATGGGAAATTATTGAAGTTAAAAAGGCTATGATCCGTTCGGCGCAACAAACAATTTCCCTCGCAATTTCAGAAAAATTGAACACTATCCAAAAGCTACAAGTTTGCAAACCAGAAGATGTGGATATACTAATTACTGAATTATCTCCTCTCTCTGCTATATTCTCAGCATATTATGCTAAAGGGATACAAATCATCTAATACCACCTCCAATTGGATGAAATTTCCGATTTTGTTTCTATTTAATCCCTACACTCCGTTCTTGTGCCTATTTAAAGCGGAAACTGTCTAAAATTATTTCGAAATTGTGCTTCAAATTTTTTAACATTGCTTTATTATTCGGACTTTTAGCTTTTTTTGTAAATATTTGCGAGTTTATGCGTAAAAATAAATCATAAATGCTGCAATGTTTTGCAAGATTTGAATGTCCTGATTAATTAAACAACTGCTATGGTCAGAATTTAAAGCAGAACTGAATTAAGAAAACTAAAAAACTGTTATGAGAAAAATCATTTCAATGCGGAAAGTAGTTGTATTACTACTTTTCATTTTCTCGTTGCCTTCTTATGGACAAAGCCAGACGATATTAGGGACTGTCCAAGATGCCGACAAAAAAACTCCATTAGTAGGGGTAACCATTAAAGTTATTGGAACTACTTTGACTACTCAGACCAAAGAAAATGGATCTTTCTCTGTAAAAGCTTCCAATGGTCAGGTGTTGCAATTAACTTATATCGGTTTTGAATCGCAGAAAGTAACTGTAACAGGTCCAAAGATGGAGATCAGTTTAAAAAGTGCTGTTGCCGAATTGGACGAAGTGGTGGTTTCAATGGATATTAAAAGAAAGGCTAGAGACCTCGGATTTTCCAATCAAACTGTGAAAGGGGCAGAGATGAAAGAAACGCAGCGTGAAAGCTTTGTTGACGCATTACAAGGTAGGGTTGCAGGTGCCACCATTACGGCTACTTCTGGGGTGCCTGGGGCTTCTTCCACAATTGTATTGAGAGGATTTAATAGTATGTCGTTGAATAATCAACCGCTATTTGTAGTGGACGGTATCATTCGTGATAACTCTACTATTGATGCGACCGCTAACGTTCCATCTGCTGCGGGTCAGAATAATACTTCTAACGACTTTACTAACAGAATTGCAGACATTAATCCGAGTGATATAGAGTCTGTAACTGTTTTAAAGGGGCCAGAAGCTACCGTTCTTTATGGTAGTTCTGCCAGTAATGGTGCAATTATTATTACCACCAAGCGAGCTAAGTTGGAAAACGGGAAGAAGCTGAATGTATTTTATGATAACAGTTTGAGATTGCAATCATTGCAAAATTTACCTGCTACATTTAATGGTTTTCAGCAAGGGGCCAATGGAGTAGCTAACCCGGGATTATTCTCAGCTTTTGGTCCGGCAATGGTAGCTGGAACGCAAACATATGATAACGTTGGAAAGTTCTTTAAAACGGCCTTTGGACAAACCCATAATTTGAGCTTGGATTTTGGCTCTCAAAAATCTAGTTATCGTTTTAGTACATCCTATTATGACCAAACAGGAGTTGTGTCAAATACACGTTTACAAAGGATCAACTTTCGTTTAACTAATACTTCTAAGATTGGCAAATATCTCGATATCACGCCTTCAATTGCTTATAGTAATAGTAACAACAACAAGGCAATGAAAGGTGCAGGTGGCTATTTGTTGAATTTATTATTGTGGCCTTCTACAGTTGATGCAAGTGATTATATGTTACCCAACGGTCATAAGCGTTATTTGATTTCATCGAACGACCCATCAGATGCTGCAAACTTAGGTACCGTATCTGAAACTGATAATCCCTTCTTTGCTGCAAACAGAAACGTTTCTCAGGATAAGACCTATAATTATGAAGCAAATTTGGGGATCAATTATAATCCTACAAAATGGTTAACTGTTGCTGGTAGATTTGGGTATAACGCATATTCAACGGAAGGATTCCAGTTCCGAGATCCTGAATCAGCATCACAGTCTTCCATTGCAAACAAAGGTTCTTTGGATAATTACTGGGTTAAAAATGCAAACTATAATCATACCATTACGGCTACTATAAAAAAGAATTTCGGAAAGTTTAATACCCGCTTCACATTGGGTTCTCGTTGGAGCCAATCTGAATTACAGCGATTTGGAATTTCTGGAACCTTTGATAGCACTAGGAGTTTCGATAGTAGTGCAACAGGAGTTAACACTAGAACCAGATTGAGTCGAGCTACTTTATATGGAAGTGGCGAATGGAATTTAAGAAACGTTTATCAGATTGCTGAATTTGGAGAAGCAACTATCAGTTATAATAATGTCATTTTCTTAACGGGATCGATGGCCTTTGAATCTTCTTCCGTGTTGCCAGCATCAAGTAGAAATTATCATTATCCTGGAGGAAGTTTGAGTATCATTATGAGTGATATCTTCCCTAAAATCAAGGGCAACTTGGTAAGTTATTGGAAACTTCGAGG
>JAYUFN010000360.1:0-3443 GCA_043738705.1 Bacteroidota bacterium | reverse complement strand
ATTGCAGGCGAAAATACTGTACTATCAACAAAAAAGCCGTCTTAATGCCTTAGCAAGAAAAATAATCCTTGTAAACGCAAAGACGGCCTCAAAATTTAATATTTATCAAACGGCATCCAACTCAGAATCCTCCAAGCCTACATAACTTTTCTCGGGTAGTCCTTTTGCAACAAAAAGATAAATAATAAAAAAAACTGTGATGATAGCAATAAAAAGCCAATAATATTTTGCACCTGTAAATTGAGCAAAGAATCCGTTGTTTGCAATGCTTTTATTAACAAGGCTATCAAAATAATTTCCAACCGAAATGCCCAGTAGGTATAATGCACTCATCGTGCTTTTCATAGATTTTGGAGAATGCGTATAAGCATATTCCAGACAAGTAATGGATACTAGAATTTCTGCAATAGCGAGGATCAAATAAGCTAGAATCTGCCACCAAACGCTAGGATGACCGCCTCGGTCAATCCTTTCCTGTAAAAGGGCGATGATTACAAAACTAATAGCAGTTAGAAAAAGACCGGCACCAATCTTTCTTAAAGGAGTTGGTGTGATACCCATTTTTTCTACCAGAGGGAATATTCCATAAGTCATAACAGGAATCATACTTACAAGGAAAATGGGATTAAAAGTTTGAATCTGCTCTGCAAAAAGCGTGTAACCAAAGATATTTAAATCCATTTTTTTTGCCTGAAGCACCCACTCGGCAAGGTTCTGATCCCAAAGCGCCCAGAAAATTGGCGTGAATGCAAAAATCATTAGAATCCGATAAACTGCCTGCACGCCATCGATGGACTTAGCCGAAAATTTTTGTTCCGCACTTAATCGTTCCCAAAATCTGCTGGCATTTTTTTTCTTAAATAGCAGTAAAATAGCATGATAACTGATTACCATGAAATTTTCTCTTTTGGGGCCTGATGGTTTAACACGTACATATTTTTTTCTTCCCCACCAGAAAATAATTGTAGCTGCACACATGAGGATACCAGGTATCCCGAAAGCAAGTTCGGGGCCATATTTGTTATAGATGATTGGAATGAGCAAAGTGGATACAATGGAACCAGTATTGATAGTAAAATAAAACCAGCCATACATTTTAGACATCAGATGCTCATTGGATTTATCAAACTGATCTCCAACATTTGCTGAAACACAAGATTTTATTCCCCCCGCGGCAGCGGCAATTATTACAAGACCTACAGTAAATAATCCCAAGCTATGTGTAGACAAGGCTAGTACTAAGTTGCCGATTGCATAAAAAATAGATACGTACAAAATTACTTTGTATTTGCCAAAAAACCAGTCGGCCATAATACCTCCAACTAGTGGCATGAAATAGGCTAGCGTTACAAAGAGGTGTACCATTTCATTTGACTTTGCTTCTGCTACGCCTTGCATCAAGGGATTCATGGTAGGGTTGAAAAATTGAGCAACAAGGAATGTGCTCATAATGGAACGAATCCCATAAAAGCTAAATCTCTCAGCAGCTTCGTTACCAATGATGTAGGGAACTGCTTTGGGCATCCTTGTTTTTTGTATATCAGTTTGTATTTCACTCATAAGTTGTATTTTGGATTTTTAAAGATATCGGAAAACCGATTATATTTCTTTCAAAACCTTGCTTTCATAGTTAACTTTCAAATTACATTTATGACCGAAGAGAAAAAAGTATTTAAGCCCTTCATTGCTCCAGAAAAAAATATCCCTGAATTAACCGTCAAATCAATTTTAGTAGGAAGTTTATTTGGGGTCATATTTGGTGCAGCAACCGTATACCTAGCTTTGAAAGCGGGGCTCACAGTTTCCGCTTCTATTCCGATAGCTGTTATTGCAATAACGCTTGGAAGGAAATTCTTGAAAACAACCATTCTTGAAAACAATATTATTCAAACAACAGGTTCTGCTGGCGAAAGTATTGCGGCAGGGGTTGCATTTACATTACCGGGATTTTTATTCTTGTCATCGCCCGATAGTGCGGAATATTTTAATTATCTCACCATTTTAATTCTTGCAATTGTAGGTGGTTTACTTGGTACTTTATTAATGATACCGCTTCGCAAAGCACTGATTGTTAACGAGCATGAGAATCTTCCTTATCCTGAAGGCACTGCTTGTGGCGACGTTTTAAAAGCGGGTGAAAAAGGGGGCGATTTTGCTAAAACTGCATTCTGGGGTTTAGGTGTGGCATTCGCGTATGCCTTGCTACAAAAGGTTTTGCACGTAATTTCAGAAACGCCTTTTTATGCTACCAAACAAGCAAACAAATTTTTTCCTTCAGCCAAAATAAGTGGCGAAATTACACCCGAATATATGGGTGTAGGATATATTATTGGACCAAAAATTGGTGGCGTATTGGTTGCCGGTGGTGTATTGAGCTGGCTGGTATTTATTCCATTAATGTCTTCGTTGGTACCGGCAAATATTATTGCAACACAATTGGTGAAGCTAGGCTATTTGGCAGATATTACTAAAGCTGGAGGTAAGGGTGGATGGGATCCGATAGCACATCAATTTGCTGATTATTCTGCTGCAGTATATTATGCTTTTATCCGTCAAATAGGAGCTGGAACCGTTGCTGCAGGTGGGATTATTACTTTAATAAAAACCATTCCAACAATTGTGAAGTCTGTAAAAGGAAGCATTGCTTCTTTGAAATCAGAAAATGCAAATGGCGTCTCATCTGTTTTGCGCACCGATAAAGATCTTAGTTTAAAATGGGTGGGATGGGGCACACTTGGACTGATTGCCTTGATTACTATTTTACCTCAAGTGCCCGGTAATAGCATCATTCAAAAATTATTGATCGGTATTCTGGTAATTATTTTTGGGGCTTTATTCGTTACGGTTTCCTCTAGAATTGTTGGACTAATTGGTTCGTCTAATAATCCAATTAGTGGAATGACCATCGCTACGGTAATGGGAACAAGTTTGATTTTTTTGAGTGTGGGTTGGACTGGGCAATCCTACGAGCCCTTAGTGCTAGTAGTAGGCGGGATGATCTGTATAGCAGCAGCCAATGCTGGCGGCACTTCACAGGATTTAAAGAGCGGATATCTTGTGGGAGCAACGCCACGAAATCAACAAATCGCTTTATTTATTGGCGCCATTGTTTCATCTATTGTGATAGGGATAACCGTAAAATTTCTAGACAAACCAACAGCCGAAATGTTGAGTCAGGGTATTCATCATGCGATAGGCACCGAAAAATATCCTGCACCACAGGCTACCCTGATGGCTACCTTGATCAAAGGAATTCTTTCACAAAATCTCGACTGGCAATATGTTTTTGCAGGGGTGTTCTTGGCCATCACCATGGAATTATGTGGCATCAAATCTTTGAGTTTTGCAGTGGGTGCGTATCTTCCTTTGGCAACCACTTTGCCGATATTTATTGGAGGTGCAATTCGCGGTATTGTTGAAATGAAACAACAAAAAGAAGTAGG
>JAYUFN010000359.1:0-3451 GCA_043738705.1 Bacteroidota bacterium | reverse complement strand
TCATCAATCTTCCACGCAAACAGTCAAAAATGGTATCAGGTTGTTCGTGAATTTCTTTTAACATGAAATGGTCGTAGCCGCCTTTTTCAATAGCTGCTAATTCCATATCGAGTTTAGTAATGAAAGGGGTTTGTTTTTCGTTACCCAGATTCTTTAAGATCAATTCATCTGGGCGCACAATTGCAATTTCGTAATCGTTTACATATACTACCTCTTTTGTGTATTCAATAATAGGAGATGCATCACTAGCTAAAAAGTGTTCGCCTTTGCCGATTCCAATTACTAATGGACTACCTTTTCTAGCTGCAATAATTGTTTCTGGATCATCTTGAGAAATCAACAAGATACAATACGCTCCAACGATTCTTTTCAATGCTATCCTAAGTGCTTCTTCTAAACTACCCCCGTTGTTTTTTTTAATGTCTTCAATGAAATTCAATAATACTTCCGTATCAGTGTCACTCGAAAATGTATAACCTTTACTTAATAATTCCTTTTTGATCTGCGCATAGTTCTCAATGATGCCATTATGTATCATGGCTAACTCACCGCTGTTTGAAATATGTGGATGCGCATTTCTATCGCTGGGTTCACCATGAGTAGCCCAACGGGTATGACCAATACCGATATGCGAATGAAGGTCTTTTCCAAAAACACTTTCTTCCATTTCGGTAACCTTTCCTTGTTTTTTGTAAACTGAAAGTTTGTCATTATTAATTAAAGCAATTCCTGAGCTATCGTATCCTCGGTATTCAAGTCTTTTTAAGCCTTTTAATACAATTGGGTAAGCCTCTCTTTTACCGGTATATCCAACAATTCCGCACATGATTTTTACAATTATATTAAGTTGCAATATTAAATTATTTAATGCAATCTGCTAGTTTAAACTAAGGAATGGATTATTTTTATCCATATAAATGATGAAATGAACTTTTCTCAACAATATCTACTGGAAGATGAATGCGTGTTATTGCGACCTTTGGCGAAAGAAGATGCTAATAATCTGCTAGTTTTTGCGGTAAACGAACCCGAAATCTGGCAATATTCTTCTGTGCCTGTTGCAGGTGCGGATAACTTGAAAAATTATATAGAACAGGCGCTAAATGCACGTAAAAATGAGAAAGAATATCCCTTCATTATTTTTGATAAAAGAACTCAAGAATATGCAGGTACATCTAGGTATTACGATATTCAGATCAATCATAAAGTACTTCAATTAGGGTATACCTGGTACGGAAAAAAATTTCAGGGAAGCGGCCTCAATAAGCACTGTAAATATCTCTTGTTGAAATTTGCTTTTGAAAAGCTGGAAATGGAAAGAGTTGAATTTAGGGCAGATAACGACAATCATCGAAGCATCGCAGCCATGCAAAGCATTGGATGCAAAGTTGAGGGGATTCTAAGAAGCAATATGCTTAAACTCGATGGTGGAAGGAGAGATAGTATTGTATTAAGTATTCTAAAAAATGAATGGGAAGCGCGAATAAAAAAAGAGTTATTCGCAAAACTAAAATAGGCAGAATTATTTAATAAGCCCTTTTATTTCGTTGAGTTTCATCAATGCTTCTACCGGAGTTAGGCGATTAATATCTATTTCGTTTAATCTTTTTCTGATATCATCAAAGGTTTGTGAGTGGGCATCAAATATTGATAACTGTAATTTAGGGTGATTTAATTCTTTTACTTGGTCTTCTAAACGCCTTTTATTTTTTGCTAGATGATTCGATTGTTCATCCAATTTTTCGTCTACCTGTTTTTCTTCTAGTTGGAATAAAATTTCATTAGCCCTCTCTATTAAAGATGGAGGCATACCTGCCATGCGAGCAACATGAATACCAAAACTATGTAGGCTTCCACCAGGTGTAAGTTTTCGTAAGAAGATAATTTTGTTACCTACTTCCTTATTGCTGATATGGAAATTTTTTACACGGGGTAGTTTTGATTCTAATTCGTTTAATTCGTGGTAGTGTGTTGCAAATAATGTTTTTGGAGTTGAAGGCGCATTATGTAACCACTCAATAATACTCCATGCAATTGAAATGCCATCGTAGGTGGAAGTGCCTCTTCCAATTTCGTCTAATAATATTAAACTTCGTTGGGAGATATTATTGATGATGCTTGCAGTTTCATTCATTTCTACCATGAAAGTAGATTCGCCTCCACTCAAATTATCGCTCGCTCCAACTCTTGTAAATATTTTATCTGTCAATGGAATACTTGCTGCTGTAGCTGGTACAAAGCTTCCCATATGTGCCATAAGTGTGATCAATGCAGTTTGCCTTAATATTGCACTCTTGCCACTCATATTAGGTCCAGTAAGTATAATCAGTTGTTGTTCGTTCGGATCTAGTAAAATATTATTAGTTACATATTCTTCACCTGCAGGTAAATGCCTCTCGATAACTGGGTGTCGGCTATCCGTTAATACCAAATCGAAGCCTTCGTGTAAAATGGGTTTTTTGTAGTTGTATTGAATCGCATTTTCAGCAAAACAGGTTAAACAATCTAGTGTTGCTAAAACGTTTCCATTAATTTGAATTGGTGCAATATAATCCTGCAATGAGAGCAACAATTTATCGTAGATCTCTAATTCAATAGCAAGGATCTTATCTTCCGCACCGATAATTTTTTCCTCATAAATTTTTAACTCTGGTGTAATATACCGTTCTGCGTTGGCGAGAGTTTGTTTTCGAATCCATTCTTCAGGTACTTTATGTTTTTGTGAATTGGTTACTTCAAGATAGTAGCCAAACACATTATTGAAACTTATTTTTAATGAAGAAATGCCGGTCTTTTCTGATTCTCGTTGCTGAATATTTACCAGAAAATCTTTTCCCCCTGTAGCAATACCTCTTAGTTCATCTAATTCTGCATGCACGCCTTCTTTTATCAGGTTGCCTTTGTTTGCAGCAGCCGGAGGAGTATCGCATATTTCTTTATAAATTTTTTCTGATATAAAATGGCAAGTGTTTAATGCGTCTGAAAGTCTTTGCAGGTAAGGGTTTTCACAAACTTCACAAGCTTTTTTGATGATTCCAGTTTGTTGCAGTCCATTTGCGAGTTGCATCACTTCGCGAGGACTGATCTTTTTCGTTGGAATTTTACTGACCAATCTTTCTACATCTCCACAAAGTTTAATTGCTTGTGCAATATTTTTTCTCAGTTCGGTAGAAAAGATTAAATAGGCAACAGCATCTAATCGTTCATTTATTTTTTTAAGGTCCTTCAAAGGAAATACCATCCACCTGTGCAACATTCTTGCGCCCATAGCACTTACGGTATTATCTAAAACTTTGATTAGGCTGTTTCCATTTTCAACTCCGGTATGTAATAACTCTAGGTTGCGAATGGTGAAACGATCCATCCATAAAAAATCATCCCTTTCGATTCTTTGAATAGAACTGATATGTTGTAGGTTGGGATGTTCTGTTTGTTTTAAGTAATACAAAAT
>JAYUFN010000358.1:0-3452 GCA_043738705.1 Bacteroidota bacterium | reverse complement strand
CAAATATGGGTTCTTTAATAAATTCAACCCATATTTTTTGCCCGTTCTTCATATACAATGACATTTCTTTTCTCAGGGTGCTAATATCACAAACACAGCTTTTGATCTGGCTGATATCATTATTGTTCGTTTCTTCACCACAGAACAATTGAAAATCCTGCTGGCCAATAGCTTCTTTATAAGTATACCCCATCATGTTAGTTACTGCTTCGTTCATCCAGGTAATTTGATTGATGGTATTTACAATCATGATGCATTGGTTGGATGCATTTATGATCTTTTTGAATTTGCTATATTCTTTATTTAATACGTTATTTAATTCGTTTTGTTTCTTTATTGAAGCCGCAGCATCATGAATTACCGTGATATCCGTTCCATAGAGAATATAACCATTAAACTCCTCATTCTTACCAATTCTTGGAATGGCTTTTAGTTGGAGCCAAACTTTATGCTCTCTGGAATGAAATGCACTTGCTTCAAGCGAAAATTCTTTATGTTCTGATAACTTTTTTACTAACAGCTCATAGGTTTCGGGGAATTCGGTTTTTTTGAACCTGTTTAAGTATGCTTTGCCCGATTCTTTTGAAGGAGTGCTGTTTGAATTTTCAAAAATACTTTCATTGGCATAAACGCAATTTTGTTCCTTATCAAGTAACCAGATCATAACCTGATTTTGTTCTACTATTGATTTTAATTCTGAATAAGGAAGTTTATTATTTGTTAAGCTCGCATCTTCTCTTAAAATTTGCTGGGATAATTCCTGACCTATTAATATAAAACCGATAGGATCAAAAGCTTCATCAGTAATTACGGATACCACAAATTGAGACCCTTGAGCGAAATTGATACCTGCAAAAGATCGTAGATTGATAGTAACTGATTTGGAAATGTCTTCCATACACTTAAGGATAGCTCTATTATAAATAAGCTTATCTGATTCAGATAATAAATTTGTGAGCTTAAGTTCGCCCTTCTTTAGGCATCCTTGAAGTTGAAGTTGATCGATTGATTTGTTATTACAAAAATCGATATTTCCGTTGATATCAGTGCTAATAATGTAATGCAGGTTTGCTTGAATTAGTGCCGATAATGTATTGTCCAAACTGTAGGGATAGTTCATGTATTAGACTTTTATTGTCTAACACAAGTTCCTAGTTGTTAAGCTGCTTAATGGTAGTACTAGCTATAATTAAAGCGCAGCACTTTAGCAGATAATTGTAGTTGTTTTACTACATTTAAAAATTATTCTATGTGATCCAAGCTGGTCAGCTTTTTTTCCTGATTTGCAAATAAGAGGATTTTTAAATCAAACTATGTTTCATCGCGTATTTAACAAGATCGGCATTATTATGAATGTTTAGTTTTTCCATAATCCTCGTGCGATAAGTGCTGATGGTATTAACACTGAGTGAAAGAATTTCTCCGATTTTTGAAATACTTTGACCCTGTGCAATGAGTTTCAGAACTTCAAATTCCCGATCCGACAGAATTTCATGAGGGGCTTTGTCTATATTCTGTTCAATTGATTCTGCAAGAACTTCGGCCACCTGTGCAGTAATATATTTTCGACCACCTAATATTTTCTCTACTGCATTTACCAACTCAAATGGGGCACTTTCTTTTGTTAGATAGCCTGATGCACCTGCCTTAATTGCTCTTACAGCATATTGTTCTGGTGCGTGCATGCTAAGGATTAAAACGGGAATGTTGGGTGCGTATTCCTTAATTTGCTTGAGCACTTCGATGCCTGATTGACCTGGCATTGTAATATCAGAAATGATAATATCCCATTTTTCATGTAAGGCTTTTTTTAAGAGATCTGCTCCATCGCAAACATCGTGAATCTCGCAAAACGGAAAGGCTTCTAATAAAATTCGTTTTAAACCCTCTCTTACAATTGTATGATCGTCGGCAATTAAAATTTTCATGCTAATAATTTTTTATTCTAGTTTGAAATATACACTTATATGGACTAAGCAAATAACATATGTTATTTTTGCAATTTCTAGTATATTATTAAGTGTTTTGTAGTAATATATACAACATTATTTTAATGCTTGAAGTTACGACTTTCCTTCCAATCAAAATTTATTTCGAATAAACTAGCTTTTGATCTTTCATGATTTAATTAACAGAAAATCCCCAATCTGCCTGAGATGCCACTGCTTAACAAGAGATAGATTAACTTGCAGCTATGCAACAATACAAGCAATTACTGCAACATATAATTGATAAAGGAACTGTAAAAACCGACAGGACGGGAACTGGTACTAGGAGTTGCTTTGGATACCAGATGCGCTTTGATTTGCAAAAGGGTTTTCCAATGGCAACAACTAAAAAATTGCACTTGAAAAGTATTGTACATGAATTGCTTTGGTTTTTAATGGGAGGTACTAATGTGAAATATCTGAACGAAAACAAAGTGAGTATCTGGGATGAATGGGCAGATGAGAATGGGGAATTGGGACCAGTATATGGTAAACAGTGGAGAAGCTGGGAAGGTTTGGATGGTATGGTAATTGATCAAATATCTGAAGTAGTGAAGCAGATAAAAAATACTCCCGATAGTAGAAGGATGATTGTGAGTGCGTGGAATGTAGCAGAACTTCCTAAAATGGCTTTGATGCCTTGTCATTGCTTATTCCAATTTTATGTGGCTGACGGAAAACTGAGTTGTCAGTTATATCAGCGAAGTGCTGATGTGTTTTTAGGTGTGCCATTTAATATTGCTTCTTATGCATTACTAACCATGATGATGGCGCAGGTCTGTGATTTGGAGTATGGTGATTTTGTTCACAGTTTTGGTGATGTACATTTATATAATAATCATATAGAACAAGCGGCATTGCAATTAACTCGTGAACCCTTCCCCTTGCCGAATATTAAAATCAATCCGGATGTTAAAGATATTTTTGCGTTTAAATTTGAAGACTTTAGCTTAGAAAATTATCAGCACCATCCACCTATTAAAGCCCCTGTGGCAGTATAATTAGATTCGAAAATGCATCCTAATCTAAATAGATGATTGTAAAATTAGTAGTTGCCGCTTCAAATAATAATGCTATCGGTAAGGATAATCGGTTGCTATGGCATTTGCCAAAAGACATGCGCTTCTTTAAGAATTGTACTTGGGCGATGCCCGTGATCATGGGCAGGAAAACTTTTGAATCGCTTTCAAACAAAGCTTTAAAGGGAAGATTAAATATCGTATTAACCAAACAAGAAAATTGGTCCGCTGAGAATGTTTTTACTGTAAAAAGTATAGAGGCTGCATTCCAATTGGCGAAATCAGCTGATTACAAGGAAGTATACATTATTGGAGGGGCTGAAATATATTCACAAACATTACCAATGGCTGATTTTGTTTATTTGACTAGGGTTGATGCTGAAGTAGAAGGGGATAGCTTTTTCCCAGCTCTCGGTCCCCAATGGATTCTATTATCCGAAGAAGT
>JAYUFN010000357.1:0-3460 GCA_043738705.1 Bacteroidota bacterium | reverse complement strand
GATACAACCGTGTACTAACTATTAACGATGGGGTGAAGCAGATGGGACAAGTTTGGTTTGACGAATTTGGAATTGAAGTAGACCCAAATGCGGTGAATCGGTATGAAATATTAAAAGGACCTGCATCTTTATCGTATGGTTCTGATGCGATAGCTGGGGTGATCAATCTTATACCAGAAAAGCCCTTACCTGAAGGTGAAACAAAAGGAGATATTCGCTTAAATTATCAGACTAATAACGGGTTAATAAATAATATGCTTCATTTGGCTGGATCTAAAAAAGATATTTCTTGGAGTATTAGAGTAGATAATATGATGGCTCATGCATACCAAAACCCTTATGATGGTTTTGTCTTGAATTCTCAGTTCAGAAATTTTAATATGGATGGCACCATTGGACTATATCGCAAATGGGGCTATACTCAACTTCATGCAAGCTATTTTGATATGCAAAACGGTATCGTAGATGGAACCAGAGATTCAGCAACAGGTGTAATGGAAAGACATGTTTCTTACCCTGAGCTAAATGCTGGTGCGCCAACTTATGTAATTCCTACGCATCAAGAACAAACTTCTTATACAGCTTTTGTAATTAATCAGCGAATACAGCACTCAAAATTGGTTTGGGATAATAGTTTCGCACTGGGTTCGGGTAGCATTAAGTCTATTTTTTCTTGGCAAAGGAATCAGCATGAAGAATCTAATGATCCTACTATTCCTAATATTTCTAATATCTATTACAACTCTACTGGAGGAACTTTTAATGTAAAGTATCTCTCTCCGCAACTTGGGGCATTTAATTTTGCAGTAGGCACAAATGGTATGTATCAATCCTCGCAGAGTCTGGGGACTTTATTGTTAATTCCTAATTATCATTTTTTTGAAATCGGTGGTTTTGTAATTGCAAATCAAAAAATCGGAAAACTTAATTTAAGCGGAGGAATTCGATATGATACAAGAAATTTTAGTGGGATGGATCATTGGGTAGATTCAACAACACAACAACCTGTATTACCCGTAAATGTGAATGCCCTTCATGAATTTCAGGGCTTCAAGTCTAATTTTAATGGGATGTCATTTAGTTTTGGTGGTTCCTATCATTTATCAAACAATATTTATTTAAAAGCAAATATTGCTCGCGGATGGCGGGCTCCAAATGTTTCCGAATCCGCTGCAAATGGGGTACATGATGGTACTGTTGTTTATGAAATTGGAGATCATTCTATCAAGCCTGAATCAAGTTTGGAGGAAGATCTTACTTTTGGAATAAATTCAAACGATATTGGATTAGAAATAAATTTGTTTAATAATAATATTGATAAATTCATTTATGCTCAAGGGTTACAAAGCAGGTTTGGTGGTGATAGTATTAATAACTCATTAAATGCGGCTGGTTTAGGGGAAGCGCCCGTTTATAAATTCACACAGGGTAAAGCGCATCTATACGGAGGAGAACTGTCTTTAGATATCCATCCCATCTCAATACCATGGCTTGAATTGTATTCAACACTCAGTGTTGTTGATGGGGGACTAACAAATGTATCTGTATCTGAAAAATATCTGCCTTTTGTGCCACCTACAAGAATTACTACAGACTTAAAGTTTCCAGTTAAAAAAATTGGAAAAAATGTTCGGGATGTTTATTTCAAAATCGGTTTACTCAGTTGTTTTGATCAAAATAATTTTTATAAACAGTATGCAATTTACAGTGGATTGAATACTGCATTAACTCCTTACGAGTACGCTGCCAGCAATTCTGCAACTAAGGGCTATACCTTATTTAATACAAGTATGGGCGGGGATATTGTAGTGAGAGGAAAAACGGTATTTAAAATATATATTAGCTGTAATAATATTTTAAATACAGGGTACATAGATTATATGAGCAGGTTTAAATATTTCCCAGTTAACACCACTACCCATCGAGTTGGAGTATTTAATATGGGAAGAAATTTAAGCTTGAAATTAATAATTCCACTCAATTTTTAATTTTAGATCTCCCATTTCTAAATTCATTTAGCCAGATTTAAATGCTATTAATTATTTAAATCTGGCTATTTTTTATGTTAGCTGAATCTTTTTTTATTACACTTATCTTAAATTATTTGTAACTTCTTTAGACTTTCAATAATTAGTGCTTCATTTTTTTTATCTGAAATGGTTTCTGGAATAAATTTCTTGCCACTTACTTTTTCAAATAATTCAATGTAGCGATTGCTAATGGTATCGATCCATTCATCGGTCATTTCGGGAACTATCTGACCTTCTTTTCCCATAAAATTATTTGCAATAAGCCATTCCCTAACAAATTCTTTACTCAATTGCTTTTGTTTTTCACCAGAAGTTTGTCTTTCTTCAAATCCGTCTAAATAAAAGTAACGAGAGGAGTCAGGTGTGTGAACTTCATCCATTAAATAAATGGTATTACCTATTTTTCCGAATTCATATTTTGTGTCTGCTAAAATCAATCCCTGTTTTAATGAAATTTCTTTGCCCTTTTGAAATAATTGTAAAGCATATTTTTCCAAAACTTTCCAATCATCCAAAGAGGCGAGTCCTTGCTCAATGATTTTTTCTTTTGAAATATCTTCGTCATGACCCGCATCTGCTTTTGTTGAAGGGGTAATAATAGGAGAATGGAAGAAATCATTTTCTTTAAGTCCTTCAGGTAATTTAACTCCACACAGTTCTCTTGATCCACCAGAGTAGGTTCTCCAAGCATGGCCTACCAAATTTCCTCTCACAACCATTTCAATTTTAAAAGGAACACATTTATTTCCAATCGACACATTCGGGGAAGGAACTGCAAGCAGCCAATTTGGGCAAATATCTTTAGTTGCAGCTAACATAATTGCTGCTATTTGATTTAGTACCTGACCTTTAAATGGAATAGGTCGGGGTAGGATTACATCAAATGCAGAAATCCGATCACTGGAAATCATTACCAGCCAATCTTGTTTGATAGAATATACATCTCTAACTTTGCCATGGTAAATGGCTGTTTGTTCTGGAAATTGATAATTGTGCATAAACAAAAATAGAGAGGCTATTGTTACCAATTACGTATCGGAGGTTGTTTTTCTCAACAGCTATTATCTATTTGTGGACAAATTAAATTTTTGCAGAAAAATAACAATTCCTACTTTTAACAAAATGATTTAAATAAACTTGCTATTATGAGAAGATTCTACAAGTATTTTGTGTTACTGGTTCTGGGAATGAGCCTTTCTTTCAGTTCCTTTGCTCAGCAATCAACTACTGTTACTGGTAGTATTAAAAATGCAAAATCAAAAGAAGCTGTTTCTGCAGTTTCTGTAACAGTTAAAGGTTCATCTACTGGAACCTTTTCTGATGATAAAGGTGTTTTTAAACTTACTACCGTACTAAAGCCCCCTTTTACACTTATTATTTCTTCTGTTGGTTATTCCAATAAAGAAGTCGTTGTAAAGAACGATAACCAA
>JAYUFN010000356.1:0-3464 GCA_043738705.1 Bacteroidota bacterium | reverse complement strand
GTTGAAAGTTGGAGTCGGGGTAATTTAAGTGTAACAATCGGAACGGATACTAATCATCTGGTTGCAGTAAAATCTGTGGCATTGGCACATTCCCCTGTGAAGTCTGATATTTCGAACGAAGTGGTTGATATGGGTAACGGTTTAGAAGAAGATTATTTAGCAGCTCCTGAAAAAGCAAAAGGGAAAATTGTGTTGGTTTATTTAGGGGTTTTGCCTAGATCAAAAGAGGGCACTAAAAGTTTACATCGCTCAGAAAAGACGGCTATCGCCACAAAATATGGTGCAAAGGGAATTATAGTGATTAACACGGCTGATGGTGGTATCTTATTAACAGGTACTGCTTCGGTAACTGGTAAACTAATTCCGATTCCTGCCGTATGTATTAGTAAGGAAGATGGTTTGAAATTTAAAAGCGATTTAAAAAATGCGAAGCTCTACACACATATTAAAATGAATAATTTTTCTGGAATGATTAATGCAAGAAATGTGATTGCAACGATCAAGGGGAAAACAATTCCAAACGAAAAAGTGATAGTGGGCGGACACCTTGATAGTTGGGATCTGGCAACTGGGGCTATTGATAATGGAATTGGATCGTTCGCAGTTTTGGATATGGCTCGTACTTTTGCCACTTTGAAATTGCAGCCAGAACGTACTGTTGAATTTGTGATGTTCATGGGCGAAGAAGAAGGACTCCTTGGTTCAAAGGCCTATGTAAATGCGGCGATTAAAGATAAGTCAATCGATCAGTTGCGTTATATGCTGAATTATGATATGACAAATGATCCAAAGGGATATTCTACTACAGACGAGGGTAGCAAAGAGTTGTTTGAATCGATTGGCTTCATTGCAGCATCCTTTGACAGTACCTATAAAAATTTATTCAGGAGTGGAGCCGGCTTACATAGCGATCATCAACCATTTATGTTACAAGGTGTTCCAACAGCAGGAGGCGCAGGTGGTGTTTTGCCGAATAATTCTGGGCCTTGTTATCACGCAGATTGCGATAAGTTTAATTTAGTAGATCGTAAGGGCATTGTGAATACAGTTCGTTTCAGTTCGATGCTATTGTATGGTATTGCTGATAGTAAAATTATTTCTGCCAAACATTTTTCTAATATTGAGACAAAAGAATTTTTGTTAAAGAATAATTTGAAAGAGCCGCTGCAGATTGCTGGAGAATGGAGATGGAAAGATTAATTAAACCGGAAATTTAAATGGCTATTTTTATTTTGATTGATTAAAATACTGGTCTTTCCAGTTTTGTAACCTTAATGAAAAATAAACACTAATTAGGCCTGCAATCATACCTGCCCCTACATCTATTGGGAAGTGTTGCGCAAGGTAGATTCTAGAATACCCAACCACCAATGCTGATAAGAAGCCAACGGGAACGATCCATTTTTTGGATAGTAATAGGCAGAACAAAAGATAAATGGTAAAGACGGTAGTAGTATGGCCCGAAGGGAAACTGTAGAAGCTATTTATTTCTACTCCAGGTACTGTATGGATAAGGCTTAGATCGCTGATCATCCTTGTTGGGCGAAGCACTCCGGGGAAAATGAAATGCTTGGTTATTTGTGCAAATAAAGTAGAGTAGATAATTGAACCCAATAAAAGGATGGTATATTTTTTTCTAAATAACAGAACATAGAGGGCTACAGGAATCCAGATAGTGCCATCGCCTAAGTAGGTAGCGAATACAAAAATTTGATCAGCCAGTTTGCCCCAATCATTATTCAAGAGTAGAAACAATTCGGACTTTCCAAAATATAAAGAAAGACTGATAATGCTGATTCCCGTTATTGCGGAGAGGGTTGCTCCTAAAATAAAATTTTTAATTGAAAGCTCTGGCATTTGTGTGTATTGAAAGTGAAGCAAATATAAAAATAAAAAGGCCTTTCGATGGCCTTTTTAAATTCAGCATTATATTACTCCAGCCAGCTCAAGACTTCTTTTTTTTAAATGAATGATATCTAGATTGTCGATGATTGGATCTGCATTTAAAATAAGCGAAGTTTGGTTTTGTTTCCACCAAGTATTTTCGATCAGTTCTTTTACATGTAAAACGCCAACAAGATATTTTCTTTCAGCTTCTGCGTGCCATTCTTCGATCCATTCAAATTTCTCACGGGGTATGAATTTCCAGTCGTCGAAACTTAAATACACTTTTACATAATATTCATTGGTAAGTTCGTGGGGTTTGTGGTGATATAGTTTTTTATACTCGTATTTATAATTGTATCGAAGCGCAGATATATCACTCAATACAGCAGAGGCTGTTGGGAAACTTCCAGCACCTTTTCCATAAAAGAATTGTTTATCAGCGAATCCACTTTCAATAACAACTCCATTATATTCGTTCTTTACAAAAGAGAGTGGATCACCTGCAGCTACAAATTGGGGTAAAACAAATGCAGCCACCATTCCGTTCTTTAATTTTTTTGCTTGTGCGATCAACTTTATTTCAAGACCCTTTTCTTTAGCTACTACTGCATCGCTTAATTGGATATTCTGGATGCCTGTAAACAATATATTATCCGGATGTTCTACAATTCCATAAGCGTGGTTTAATAAGATGCTCCATTTGTTTACTGCATCATATCCTTCCACATCTAACTTGGGATTGCTCTCAGCGAAACCTAATTGTTTTGCTAAAAGTAAGGCAGACTGAAAATCTAGTTTTTCCTCAAACATTTTTGTGAGAATAAAATTGGTGGAACCATTCACGATGGCTTTGATTGAGTGTAATAGGTCGTTGTCGTAATACTCTTCTAGATTTCTGATAACCGGAATAGAAGCACAGGCGGCAGATTCGTACAAGAATGGGAGTCCGGTTTCTTTTTGTAATTGTAATATTTCTGGAAGGTGTTCGGCGATCATTTTTTTACTTGCACTAACTACAGCTTTGCCGTTTCGTAAAGCGATCGAAACAATTTCAAATGCTGCGTCAGCGTCATCAATCACTTCAACAATTACATTGATCTCCTCATCGTAAAGTAATAAATCTTTTTCAGTAGTAAACAATGAATTAGGGGCATTTCTTGTTTTGCCCGGATGTTTAATACAAACTTTCTTGATGCTTGCATTGAGTGATTCGGTTTGTTGTAATACCTTATACAAACCTTCACCAACCACACCAAAACCAAATAAACCAATCGTCAATTTCTTATGTGTTTCCATTTTAATACGATGCTGTTTCTGTTACTAATTGTTGTTGTTTTTGAATACTAATTTTAGCAAATGCATTTTCCAAATCAATGATTAAATCTTCGGGTTCTTCTAAACCAACTGATAATCTAATCAAGCTGTCTGCTACACCCGCAGCCCTTCTTTTTTCAACAGGAATTGATTTATGCGTCATGTTTGCCGGATGCGAAATTAAGCTTTTGATACCTCCCAAACTTTCTGCTAGTTTAAACAAGTCTGTTTTCTGTACTAGTTCTATAGCTGCGGCCTCTGTG
>JAYUFN010000355.1:0-25667 GCA_043738705.1 Bacteroidota bacterium | reverse complement strand
CGATTCCGATCCCAGATGTTGGAGGCATACCGTATTCAAGGGCACGTAAGAAATCGTAATCGATAAACATTGCTTCATCATCGCCCCGTTCCATCAGTTTTACTTGTTCTTCAAATCGTTCACGCTGATCAATTGGATCGTTTAACTCGGAATAAGCGTTAGCAATTTCCTTTCCGTTTACCATTAACTCAAATCTTTCTACTAGTCCTTCTTTACTCCGATGCTTTTTGGTAAGCGGACTCATTTCAACTGGATAATCGATAACGAACGTTGGTTGTATATAAGTGTGTTCACTGGTGTTTCCGAATAGTTCATCAATCAGCTTTCCTTTTCCAATATTGTTTGGAACTGAGATATTGAGTTGTTTACAAACTTCTCTTAACCCTGCTTCATCCATTCCGCTTACATCAATACCGGTATTTTCTTTAATGGCATCAAGAATGCTGATACGTTTATAAGGAGCTTTAAAGTTGATTGTCTTGTCGCCAACAACTACATCAGTTGTACCATGCAGGCTGATTGCGATTTTTTCGATCAGCTGTTCTGTAGTTTCCATCATCCAGAAATAATCTTTATAAGCAGTATACCATTCTAAAACGGTGAACTCAGGATTATGCGTGCGGTCCATTCCTTCGTTACGAAAATTCCTACTAAACTCATACACCCAATCAAACCCGCCTACAATTAGGCGTTTTAGGTATAATTCGTTTGCAATACGCAAGTATAATGGCATGTCGAGTGCATTATGATGCGATATAAACGGACGAGCAGCAGCACCTCCAGGAATGCTTTGTAAAACGGGTGTGTCTACTTCAAGTGCTCCATGAGCATTTAGAAATTCGCGAATGGTATTAACCAGCTTGGTACGTTTTACAAAAGTTTCTTTTACTGCAGGGTTAATGATGAGGTCGGCATAACGCTGGCGATAACGGAATTCAGGGTCTGTTACTGCGTCGAATACATTACCTTCTTCATCACGCTTTACCACGGGAAGTGGTTTCAATGATTTGGTTAATAAAGTAAGGGTTTGAACATGAATGGAGGTCTCACCTGTTTTGGTAATAAAACCGTAACCAGTAACACCAATGATGTCGCCAAGATCCAATCCGTGTTTTACAACAATATCCCAAAAAGAAGTATCCTCTCCGGGGCTGATATCATCTCTTTTAACGTATAACTGGATAATACCTTTACTATCCTGAATCTTTATAAAGAACACTTTACCCTTGTCGTTAATGCTCATGATTCGACCAGCCACACAAACTTGTGCAAACTGCTCTTTGGTTTCTTCTGAATAATTTTCTTTGATATCAATTGAAAAATGGGATACTGGGTACAATGCAGCAGGAAAGGGATCAATACCGGCTGCCTGTATTTTGGCCAGCTTTTCGCGACGGATCAATTCTTGTTCTGACAAGTGGGATAAACTCATAATGTAATTGCTTAGAGCCTGCGAAATTAACGCTTGTTGGGCAGGTTGACAAGGGTTTAGTGATTATCGCTTAAATATGGTTTCCGGAAAACAGTTTTTGATAAATCTCTTTTTCAGAAACAGAAACAATCTCTCCAGGCTGCAGACCAGCAAGGCGAATTTCTTCGATGCTATTTCTAATTAATCTCAAAGTGGGGAATCCGATTTTTGCAGTCATCTTTCTTACTTGTCTATTCTTCCCCTCTGTTAAGATTACTTCGATCCATGGCGCAGGTATTTCTTTTCTAAAGCGAATAGGTGGAATGCGAGCCGGAGTAATTGGATCTGTTTCAAAAATTTTTGCGATTGCTTTTTTAGTGCGATAAATTTTCCCATCAACATTAATATCAACACCATTTTGTAATTGTTGTATCGCAAGATTCGTTATTGCTCCATCAACCTGAACCCAATAACTACGTTTATGAAAAAATTTTGGATGTAGTAATCGATGATTTAATTGTTTATCATTCGTTAGTAAAAGCAATCCTTCACTATCATAATCTAGTCTTCCAACTGGATAAATATCTTTAGGAACATCAAAAAAATCGGCTAAAGTTTGTTTACCTTCTTCAGCAGAAAATTGAGAAAGTACCTGATAAGGTTTGTATAGTTGGAAGTAATAATTCATAAAAACAAAAGTCCCGCAGAAGCGAGACTTTGTATATAGATGGGTTAGTAAGTACCAGGAAATCAACTTTCCTTACACAATATTAAAAAACCTTTTATCTAATGCAAAAATATTTTTGAACAATTTTATTAACATTTTCAAGCAGGTTGTGAATTTCAGCAACTTTTAATCGAAAATATCCGCACTTTAATTAAAAAAAATTAATACAAAGGTCTTAGAATAATAAATTTATAATTCGCTGTAATACCTATGAACAAAGGGTTACAAAAATAAATGACAGAACAATTTATTTTAAAAACTAAGTATTTAATTAATCAACGAAAGCTTAAAATTCAATAAGGGGGTAGTCGATTCTTACGAAAAAAAATTTCTGCAATGCAGGGAGTATTACCTTTGATTTTCACAAAAACCACGGTTATGAAGTTTCCCGCTCCTGTTTCTGTTCAATGGATGGCTGATTTAATTTCGGCTGAAGTGGTTGGTAATATCAGTATGCAAATTGCTGGCATTAACGAAATACATAAAGTTATGAAGGGCGATCTTGTTTTTGTTGATCATCCGAAGTACTACAAAACATGTTTAAACAGCGAGGCGAATTTTATTATTATCAATACAAAAGAAGTAACGGTTCCGGAAGGGAAAACAATTTTAATAGTTACAGACCCATTTGAATCGTACTTAAAAATTGTAAATTATTTCAAGCCATTTATTATTGCTGAAAAATCGATCAACGATAATTTAATTATAGGAGAGGGAAGCATTATTATGCCTAATGTTTTTATTGGTAGTGATGTGGTAATTGGAAAAAATTCTGTAATTTATCCGAATGTAAGTTTATTAGATGGAACTATTATTGGAGATAATGTTATAATACAATCAGGCACAGTAATTGGAAGTGATGCTTTTTATTACAACACCAAAAAGAACAGAGATGGTTGGTATAAGCGCATGCAAAGTTGTGGAAATGTTGTAATCGAAAACAATGTAGAAATTGGTGCAGCATGTACCATTGATAGAGGGGTAACTTCAGAAACTAGAATTGGTTTTGGAACAAAGATGGATAATATGGTTCATATTGGACATGATACCAGCATTGGAAAAAATTGTTTGTTTGCTGCACAGGTTGGAATTGCGGGCGGAACAATCATTGAAGATGGTGTAACACTATGGGGGCAGGTTGGTGTTAATAAGACATTGACAATCGGAAAGAATGCAGTTGTTCTAGCTCAGAGTGGGGTTCCATCATCACTGGAAGGGGGTAAAACCTATTTTGGTTACCCTGCAGAAGAGGCGTCTTTAAAAAGAAGAGAATTGGTTTGGGTAAAGCGTATTCCGGAAATCTGGAAAAAAGTAATGGAATAAAAAATAGTTCCATTTACTTGGCCCATTTTTTATTGAATATTCTTTAAAGCAATCCGTGTTGCTTCAATAGTCTTGTCTAGATCTGCCGTGGTTAATGCGTTGTTCAAAAACCAGCTTTCAAAAGCAGAAGGGGGTAAATAGATACCCTGATCCAGCATTGAATGAAAATACTGTTTAAATAATTCATTCTTAGCAGCTGCGGCAGTAGTAAAGTCGATAACAGGATGATCACTAAAGTGTACACTGATCATGGAACCGAAATGGTTGATGACGAAAGACTGCCCCCACTCATTCAATACTTTTTCTAATCCCTTGTGTAGGTACGCCGTTTTTGCATCCAATTCATCATAAAGGGATGGATTGTTTTTCAACTCTTTCAATAAAGTATAACCTGCAATCATTGCAATAGGGTTACCGCTTAAAGTACCTGCTTGGTATACGTTTCCGAGCGGTGCAATCATTTCCATGATTTCTCTTTTACCGCCAAACGCACCTACAGGCATACCTGCTCCAATTACTTTTCCATAAGTTACCAGATCTGCTTTGATATTCAGTTTTTGCTGAGCACCCCCGCCGCACAATCGGAAACCTGTCATCACTTCATCAAAAATTAAGACGATCGATTCTTCATCACAGAGCTGCCTTAGTCCTTCTAGAAAACCTGGCTGTGGTAATATACAACCCATATTTCCTGCAACAGGCTCAACAATGATAGCTGCAATTTCGCCATTGTTCTGGCTTACTAATTTCTTTACATCATCCAGATTATTATAAGCCGCAACCAAAGTATCGTTTGTTACTCCAGCAGTTACACCCGGAACTGTTTGGATATTCAAAGTTGCTAGTCCACTTCCTGCTTTCACTAAAAAAGAATCAGCATGACCATGATAATGCCCATCAAATTTGATGATCTTATTTTTTCCGGAATACCCTCTAGCCAAACGAATTGCACTCATACAAGCTTCGGTTCCACTGCTCACCATCCTAACCAGATCTATATTGGGAGCCATACTACAAATCAATTCAGCCATATCTATTTCAAGAGCGGTAGGAGCACCATATGAGGTAGAATAGGCAGCATATTCCTGGATAGCTTTTACAACAGGAGCATATGCATGACCCAGTATCATTGGCCCCCAGGATGCGATATAATCGATGTATTGATTACCATCTACATCAGTCAGGTAAGCACCCTTAGCAGATTGAATAAACACCGGTGTGCCGCCAACGCTTTTAAAAGCTCTTACGGGAGAATTTACACCACCTGGAATAGTTTTCTGTGCTTTTTCGAATAAGGCAATACTTTTATTTCTATTCATTTTGTTTTATTGGGTTATCCAATTAATCGTACTGCGTCTTTTGCAAAATAAGTTGCGATCAAGTCTGCTCCTGCGCGCTTAATAGAGGTAAGTGTTTCTATAATGGCTTTATCTTCGTCGAGCCAGCCCATTTTAGCTGCTGCTTTTATCATTGCATATTCACCACTGATATTGTAAGCACTTACAGGTACATCTACTACATTTTTAATTTCGCGGATGATATCCATATAAGATAATGCCGGTTTAACCATTACAATATCTGCACCTTCTTCGATATCCATCAATGTTTCTTTAATTGCTTCGGTGCGATTGGAATAATCCATCTGATATGTTTTCTTATCGCCAAAGCCTGGGGCACTATCTAGTGCATCTCTGAATGGTCCATAAAAACAGGATGCATATTTGGCACTGTAACTCATTATACCCGTCTTGGTATAATTATTTTCTTCTAATGCACCGCGAATAGCAGCAATACGGCCATCCATCATATCACTTGGTGCAACAAAATCAGCGCCAGCTGCTGCATGACTTACACTCATTGCAGCTAATACCTCCACTGTAGCGTCGTTTACAATTTCATTGCTCTTTACATCTACAATACCATCGTGCCCAAAGCTTGAAAAAGGATCTAGCGCTACATCAGTCATAATCAACATTTCTGGAACAGCATTTTTGATCGCTCGGATACTTCTTTGCATCAGTCCATCAGGATTAGTCGCTTCAGTTCCTTTATTATCTTTCAAATTATCCGGGCATTTGATAAAGAGCAGGACACTCTTGAGTCCCATCGCCCATAGATCCTTGACTTCTTTAACAGTCATATCGATAGACCTGCGATGATAGCCTGGCATGGAACTTATTTCAGAAACGATGTTTTCTCCTTCCACAATAAAAAGCGGAACGATAAAATCGTTTGGTGTTAAGATCGTTTCTTTCACCATGGCCCTGATAGCAGGTGACTGTCGGAGTATTCTATTTCTTCTTTGTAAATACATACAACTGATTTATTAATTAACTGCCATATTCTTTTACGGCTTCTACAAATGCTTTGGCATGGTCTACTGGAATATTTGGTGTGATGCCATGACCCAAATTAGCAATGTATTGCTGTACGCCAAAGTTGCTGATCATTTCCTTCACAGCTTTTTTAATTTCAGGTATAGGTGCTAAGAGTTTTGCGGGATCGAAATTTCCCTGTAAAGTAATTTTGTTACCTGTTAATTCTCTTGCCATTTCAGGACTTATACACCAATCAATTCCAAGACCTGCGGCACTGCTTTCACTTAGATCTTTTAATGCATACCAGGACCCTTTTGGAAACAAAATCACAGGAGCATCATCTTTCAAGGCATCTGCAATTTGTAAAAGAAAAGGTTGTGCAAGTATTTTAAAATCTGATGGACTCAGGCAGCCAGACCAGCTATCGAATACCTGAACGGTATCTACTCCTGCTTTCACCTGTGCCTTTAAATAAGCAATGGTAATGGTTGTAATTTTTTGTAATAGTAGATGCGCAAGTATAGGTTGCGTATAAGCAAACTGTTTTGCTTTGTCCCATGTTTTACTACCCTTTCCCTCAATCATGTAACAGAAAATGGTCCATGGTGCTCCGGCAAATCCAATCAGAGGAACCCTTCCATTCAATTCTTGTTTTGTTAAGCTGAGCGCATTCATTACATAGGAAAGACTTTCTTCTACGTCGGTGATGATCAATGCATCAATATCTTTTTGGGTTTTAATAGTATTAGGAAGTAAGGGGCCTTTGTTTTCTTCCATTAACACGGTTAATCCCATTGCTTGTGGAATTACTAAAATATCAGAAAATATAATTGCTGCATCCACACCTATTTGATCAACCGGCTGTAAAGTAATTGCACAAGCAAGTTCTGGGGTCTGCACTCTGGTGAAAAAATCATATTTCTCTCTGAGTTTAATATAATCTGGTAAATATCTTCCTGCTTGACGCATCATCCAAACCGGTGGTCGCTCAACTTTTTCTTTGCGTAATGCTCTTAAAAGCAGATCATTTTTTAATGGTGTCATATATATTAACTGTGATTTATTGTTGGGTGATTTTAAATAGGATCAGTTACGAATTTTTGAAGAAAAAAATTGAATCATTTTATTTACCAGATTTTCTTTACCCGGTTCATCTGAAATAATGATCTCGTTATTAGTAAGTTGTTTTAGTTCTTTAGCCGTAGTAGTTCCAATGGCAAATACAAGTGTAGGACTGGGAAGTTTGTTTGTACTAAAGAAACTATTTGCGGCGCTAGGGCTAAAAAATAAAATACCATCGTATACTTTCTCAATAATATTTAGAACAGGCTTTGTTTGATAAACGATTACTTCATTTACCCTGATTCCATTGTTTCTTAGAATATTTGGCAGCTCTTCTCTGCGTTGATCACCACAAAAAAATGATAGCTTATTAGAATTCCTTTCTTCAACAATTAATCCCGCTAGTTCAGCAGCATTAGTTGCAGTTCCGATCACAGAATTTTCTCCAAATTTTTTTTTCACTAGTTTGTTAGTTGTGATACCGATGCAATAGATCTTCCAATCTGGTTTTTCTTTTGATAAATGCCCAGCAACAGCTTCAACAGCATTCATGCTAGTAAATACTACGATAGACTCTTGGAGTAATAAATCTTTAATTTCTTTTCCGATTTCTTTACCTTTTACTGGATGCGTTTCTATAAATGATATACACTCTATATCAATACCGTGCTCCTTGGCTAGCAATAGCTGGGAACTTTCAATTGGGCGTGTTGATAATATCTGAATCCTATTTTGCAGTATTTCTCATTTTTTCGGCAATTGAACTGCCTCCATTATCTAATATTTGCACCGCTGCTATTTTTCCAAGTTCAACATAACCAGAAAGCGGGACTGTAATTTCTATGCTTGCTTTTTCTTTGCCATTAAGAGAAAGTATGTTTCCTTCAAACCTTATAAACCCTGCAGCATCAATTTTTGCCAGCGCACTGATTGGGGTTGAACAGCCTCCCAATAATGTTCTTAGGAAATCTCTTTCAATCTTTGTACAGGTTGCGGTATCAGCGTGATTAATCGATGCGCAACACTCAAGGCAATAGTAGTCGTTTTTTCTGCAAACGATCATAATAGCTCCTTGTGCTGGTGCGGGTAACATCCAATCTAGATCGATTGAATTTTCAGGCCTCACCTGAATTCTTTCTAATCCTGCTGCAGCAAAAATAGCACCCTTCCAATCTTGTTCTAATATTTTTTTTAATCTTGTATTTACATTACCGCGAATATTTTCAATGCGGTGATTGGGATATCTATTCAGCCATTGTGATTTTCTACGGATACTACTAGTAGCAATGATTGCAGAAGCATTCAAATCATTTAGAAAATCAGCGTCTTGTTTATAAACAAAAATATCTTTGTAGGAACCTCTTTCAAGAATAGCTGATTGAACGATTCCTTCAGGCAAACTGGTAGGAACATCTTTCATGGAGTGAACTGCAATATCGATACGATCATTGAGCAGTGCCAAATCTAAACTTCTAGTAAAAACACCCTGAACACCCATTTCATAGAGGGGAGTATGCAAGTCGATATCGCCTTCGCTTTTAATATAGATTAGTTCTGAAGAAAACCCGTTTTTTGAGAGTAGGTTTTTTACTTCATTTGCCTGCCATACAGCCAATTGGCTTTCTCTTGTACCAATTCTAATTATTTTTTGCATCAGATTGTTTTATGCTAACGCGATATATTCGTTCAGAGCCTCAAGATAATAACAGCCTTGTTGATTCTGCTCTTTCATTTTTATAGCAAGGCCGTTAATTACTTTTTGAATTTTCTCTTCGTTCTTTCTTACTGGTGCCGAACTGTTTTTTAAGTAATAACCAATAAAAATATCACAATGATGCAATTGCTCCAACTTTGTTTTGATGGCTTTTAATACAGGTACGTTTTTGCGTAATTGATGCCAGTCGAGAAATTCCTGACTATATTTTGAGATGATTAGGAGTGCTTTAGGAATTTCTGCTTGCCGCTTTTGTAAGTTCGCATCTTTAATTCTAGAGAGCTCATCCACATTTACTAACTCAATATTAGGGAGAGTTTGGGCATCTGGTTCAACGTTGTATGGAATAGACAGATCGAAAATGAGTTTTTGGCCGGCACCAACTAACTGATTTTTTGTGATAATAGGTTTACTTGAATTTGTAGCAACCAATATAATATCGGATGAAGCGATCACCTCATCAATTTCATGAAAGGGTGCAAACTGTATTCCTAGTTCTTTTGCCAGTTCAGAAGCCTTTTCTATTGTTCTGTTCACCAATACAATATTTCTGGTGTTGAGATAATCAACAAGGTTTTTACAAGTATTTTTTCCAATTTTTCCAACTCCTATTAATGCAATTTTTTTGTCAGCGATTTCAGAAAAATGCTCGCGGATATATTGAATTGCGGCAAATGAAACCGAAACTGTTCCTCCACTTAATGCAGTTGTTGACTTAATTTCTTTCGATGCCTGAAGAGCTGCATTGGTTAACCTTTCTATATAACCACCTATGCAATTATGCTCTTTAGAAAATTTTACTGCCTTTTTAATCTGACCTACAATTTCATAATCACCTAATATCTGAGAATCCAAACCGGCACCTACCTCAAACAAATGTTGCATGGCCGCATTACCATTTTTAGAATACGCGATCTCTTTAAACATTTCTATACCGCCTTCTGTATGATTACAAAGCAATTCATACAATTGAATTGCATCTTCTGCAAATCCATAAATTTCAGTACGGTTACAAGTGGACAAAACAAATAAATCGGTTAGCCCTATATTTTTTGAAACATCCAAAATCTTCGCATACTGTTCATTATTAACTGCAAATAAACTTCTGCGAGTTGCATCGGTTTTTTTGTAGTTAATTCCTACAACGAAAAAATTTGATATTTCAATCGGTCTGTTATGCACGCCTTTTAAATATTTGTATGGTTCAAAATTAACTGTAGCATTGGTTATAATGCCTGTTGGATGTCATTTTATTGTCATTTAGTTTTATGATTTATATCATATAGGGCATTGATGCAAATCATAACAAATCATTAAGATTTTCCAGTAAGCTATGTTTATGATCAAAAACTATTTTCTGACAATGTCGTGACTTAATAATAATTGTTCTTTTCAATCGGATGATTACATTTGGATTTAACACAGAAATGATGCCAATTAGAAAAGGAGTTTTGTTAATGAATTTGGGCTCTCCCGATTCAACCGAAGTTACAGATGTTAAGAAATATTTGAATGAATTTTTAATGGATGGCCGCGTGATTGATTATCCATATCTATTTAGAAAACTTTTAGTACAAGGTATTATAGTTCCATTCCGCTCACCCAAATCAGCAGAAGCCTATAAAACTATTTGGACAAAAGAGGGCTCACCGCTCGTTGTGTTTACCAAACAATTGCAGGCCGATTTGCAAGAAAAACTCAAAGAACCGGTTGAAATTGCTATGCGTTACGGTAATCCAACACCTGATGAGGCTTTTGACAAATTACTTGAAAGAGCTCCTGACCTTGAGGAAGTAATTGCGATACCACTTTACCCACACTATGCTATGTCGTCTTATGAAACTGCTGTGGAGCACGCCAAAGCAAGTTTTGAAAAGAAAAAATATCCTTTCAAATTAAGTTTTGTAAAACCTTTTTATAATGAGTTCAATTATATACATGCTATGGCTGAAAATATGAAATCGTATTTGGAGCAAGAATATGATCATATATTATTTAGCTATCATGGTATTCCTGAACGCCATATAAAAAAGAGTGATATTACTGGAACACATTGTTTAAAGGTTGAGAATTGCTGTAAGGTTGATTCAGATGCGCATGATTACTGCTACCGTCATCAATGCTTTGAAACAACAAAACTCATTGCTGCACAGTTAAAATTACCTGCATTAAAATATAGCATATCATTTCAGTCTCGTTTAGGAAAGGGTTGGCTTAAGCCTTTTACAGATATACGCCTTGAAGACATGCCCAAAGAAGGGATCAAGAAACTGCTAGTAATCTGTCCTGCTTTTGTTAGCGATTGTTTGGAAACATTGGAAGAGATTGCCGAGAGAGGAAAAGAATCTTTTATGGAAGCTGGGGGAGAAGTGTTTACCATGATTCCTTGCTTAAACACGAATCCACTTTGGGTGGACACCTTAGCGAGATGGATCAATGAATATTCAGCAGATAATAAAAAAATGATCTTAGTTAAATAGCCATGTACAATTATATCAAAGCATTACATATCATCTTTGTAGTTACTTGGTTTGCCGGATTATTTTATTTTCCAAGATTGTTCATTTATAATACTGAAGCAAACGACAAACCACAAGTCGTAAGAGAAGTCCTTCAAGCACAATTCAAAATTATGATGAAAAGACTTTGGTATGTGATTACTTGGCCTTCTGCTATCCTTACTTTAATCTTTGGATTAACAGTAATGTTTACGGGTGGTTGGAATAAATTATTGACAGATCCCGCTGGTAGGTGGTTGCAAATTAAACTGGGCTTAGTTGTTTTATTATATTTTTATCATCTTACCCTGCATCAGATTTTCAAACAACAAATCAACAATCAGTTTAAATATAGTTCACAGCAGCTGCGCATTTGGAATGAAGTAGCAACGATTTTATTAATAGCAATTGTAATGCTTGCTACTGTTAAGGAGAGTATCAGCTTTGTTTGGGGCATTATTGGTTTGTTATTATTTATTGCACTTTTAATGTCGGCAATTAAAATTTATAAAATACTTAGGAAAAATTAAAGCCTATTAAAAATTAACACATGGATAATTCAATCATCAATCTGCTGAATAAATACGATTTGCCAACACCTAGGTATACGAGTTATCCTACAGTTCCTTATTGGGATTTTTCTAGTATTGATGAGGCAAAGTGGAAGCAGGCAGTAGTGGATACTTATGAGTCAGAGAATGGTGAATTATGCATTTATATACATTTACCATTCTGTGAAAATTTGTGTACATTTTGTGCGTGTAATAAAAGGATCACTGTGAATCATGCAGTGGAAGATCCATATATAGCAACTGTTCTAAAGGAATGGAAAATGTATCGTGCATTGTTAAAAACAGTGCCAGTGATTAAGGAAATTCATTTGGGTGGGGGTACCCCCACTTTCTTTAGTCCTGAAAATCTTACACAACTTATTCAAGGCATCACTAGTGATGTTATCGTAAGCGAAGACCACGAGTTCAGTATTGAAGTACATCCAAATTATACAAATGAAGAGCATATCAAACAATTGGCAGCCGTAGGGTTTAATAGGGTGAGTTTAGGTGTACAGGATTTTGATCCACACGTTCAGTTTGTGATTAATAGGATTCAATCTTATGAGAAAACAAAAGAGGTAGTAGACTGGGCCAGAAAATATCATTTTAATAGTATCAATATCGACCTCGTATATGGATTACCACATCAAACGGTATCGAGTATTGAACATACAGTTGAACTCATAAAAGGATTTATGCCCAACAGAATTGCGTTCTATTCTTATGCACATGTGCCTTGGAAGAGTAAGGTTCAGAGAAGATATTCTGAGGTGGACTTGCCATCGGCTAAAGAAAAATGGGCCATGTATCATCGGGGGAGGGAGTTATTTGAATCAGTTGGATTTATTAGTATCGGAATGGATCATTTTGCTTTGTCGAATGATAAATTATTTAAAGTTGCAGAGAATGGAAACCTGCACAGGAACTTCATGGGCTATACCACTACTAAATCAAAACTCATTATTGGATTAGGAGTATCTAGTATTAGCGATGCATGGAAATCATTTGCTCAGAATGAAAAAGAAGTGGAAGCATATGAAGCTAAAATTAATCAGGGTCTTCTGCCATTAGTAAATGGTCATTCTTTAAATGAAGAAGATTTAGTGATACGTAAGAAGATACTGGAACTGATGTGCGAGAATAAAACCAGCTTGGAGGATTTAATAATGGAACCCGAATTTATTGATCAGGCGATTAAAAAACTAGAAGAACTTGAAAAAGACGGTTTGATTAACCTCTTAGGGAAAACTATTCAAGTAACGAGTAAGGGTATGTTATTTATACGAAATATTAGTGCTACAATTGATGCCCAGCTTTGGAGGAAACAAATGACTACAAATACTTTTAGCAAAGCAATCTAGAAGAGTATATCTAATCAGAACTATAGATGATAACGGAGCTTCAATTCATCACAGATGCGTATAATAGAACTTTCGATAGGTCGATATTGAAAGTGTGGAATTGCTTGCAATAATTTGGTGTTATCAAAATTTACAGAGGCCCTAGCTGTGCGGGAGGTTTCTTTAGTAAGTAAGGGGGCTTTTCCAGTGAAGACTCCCTTGATAGCTTCGAGTCGCCAAACGATTTCGGCAAGTAGTGCTGTAACTTTTTTATGTGGAGGTCTTTTCTGAAATGCATTTGCAATCATAGTAAACACTTCTTTATATTTAAGGGTCGCTCCACTTATAATATATCGTTGCGACGAAATATTACTTTCCATTAATAAGATCATCGCATCTACCACATCTAAAACATCTACAAATCCGCTACTTCCCTCAGTATACCAAGGAAATTCATCGTAGGCAGATTTGAAAAGGGCACTAGATCCTTTTGTCCAGTCGCCTGGTCCTAGAATTATTACAGGATTTACAATAGCTATGTTCAAACCTTCGCCCATACCACGCCACACTTCCATCTCTGCCAAGTATTTGCTTTTACCGTATTCGCTATTACTAGTTTCTTCGGTCCAGTTCATTTTTTCATTGATGGTCTGTTCCTCTCTAATTCTTCCTAATGCAGCCACAGAGCTAACAAATACTAGTTTTTCAACGGTAGCGTTAAGGCAAGCATTTACAATATTTGCAGTGCCTTCAATATTTGTATGATGTAAAGCTTCTTTATTTTTTGAACTGAATGATACAATTGCTGCGCAATGATAAACTTGTGTTACTCCTTCCATCGCTTGTTCCATCGCAACGACATCTAGTATATCAGCTTTTATCCATTGTATTTTTTGAGAGTCATTAAAAGATGGTATTTCACTACGGTACAATGCCTTTACAGAAAACCCTTTTGCAAGCAATGCAGAAATGAGGTGCGATCCTACTAATCCGGTGGCTCCTGTTACTAAAATCATTAAGCAAAATTTTAAATGGATTGGGTTTGATTAGAAGTAATACTACAATCTACTCACTAAGATAACTCGGAACACTATTGGCATTTCATACAAGTTCCGCTAGCCACAACATCTACCTGACTTACTTTAAATCCTGAGGGCAACGAAACTGGTGGAACAGTAACATGATCTAAACAATAGGTAGTACCACAAAGATCGCACATAAAATGTACGTGATTATCGTGGTGAAGACCTTGGCTGCAATCATCTTTACATAAAGCATATCGTACTGAATTGTCTGCTGAAGGAATCGTATGGATAATTCCTTTTTCCACAAAGGTTTGAAGAGTTCTGTAAATGGTAACTCTATCGAATTCATCACCAGATTGCTGTTCAATATCTGCATGAGCTAGTGCCCCCTTTCGCTCTAAAAACATTTCCAGAATTTTCTTCCGGCTATCAGTGATGCTCAACTGATTTTTTTTAAGGGTATCAAGTATCCTTGGATGCATGTGGATGCTATTAGGGATTATTATTAAATATTCCATTTACAAAATTGCCCGTACCAGTTTTTTCTTTGAGTAGCTTACGGATATCAATTTTTAATTTTTCCAATTCTTCAGCTTTCAATCCATCATAAACCTGACCTCTTACTTTTCCATCTTTATCTACCAAAGCAAAAAACTGGGTATGTATGAATTGGTCTTCAATTTTTTCAACATTATTTTTTGGATCATCTAAGAGATACACGCTTCTTGCAATATTATACAGACTGTCTTTACGACCAGTAAGAAAGATCCATTTTTTTGTATCAGCTTTTATAGAATCAGCATATATTTTTATCCTTGCAACGGTATCTCTGTCTGGATCACAAGTATGTGAAAGAATTAAAAAATCAGGCTCGTTTTTAAAAGTTTCAGCAATCACCTTCATATTGTTATTCATTTTTGGGCAGATTCCTTTACAGTTGGTAAAAAAATATTCCACCACACAAACCTTTCCTAACATATCGCGGTCAGTAAAAAAAAGTCCATCTTGCGTTTTGAAACGAAATGATTTTACATAGCTAATAGTTGCCAATTTAGTTCTCCACTCGTCTGTTCCTCTAAATAAAAAAAAGTAGAAACCTAAAACGAGTACTATAAAGAAAATCAGGTAGCCAATCAATTTTTTTCCCATAAACAAGTTATTGGCGCCAAAGTTAGGGTTCGCTTTGCTTTATTCAAGGCTATAATTAATTCTAACTATTATTTTGCAACATTGTTGCAATTATATATATTTGCTCTTTATTAATATCAATGAAGATAAATTTTGACTTTGTAGGAATTGCAACTTCGCTGGCTTGTGCCATACATTGTGCGTTATTGCCCTTATTTATGAGTAGCCTTCCCATATTAGGCATTAATATTATCGACAATTTATATTTCGAATATTTGATGGTAGGAATTGCTTTTACTGTTGGGAGTTATGCATTATATCACGGAAGGACAAGTCACCATCACAGGATTTTGCCGATGCTGATATTTACCATTGGAATACTATTATTATTGGCTAAAGTAATTTGGCATGAATGGCAATATTGGCTACTGTTTCCTGCTGTGATCTTTATAGTTGCGGCACATTTACTCAACTTTAGTTTCTGCCGGATTCACAATCATGCACATGCTGATGATTGTAACCACTAGTTTATTGAATAGCTAGTAGCACCATCTTTCTCGTCTTTTAATTGCACACCCAAAGCTGCCAGTTCGTTTCTGATTTTGTCGCTTGTCATGAAATCTCTTCTGTTCTTTGCTTCTTTTCGCATGGTGATCAATAATTGTAAAATACCATCCAATTGCCCGTTATCTGAAGTTCTTTCACTTACTAGCCCAAATATATTTTCCAGATAAACTTTTAATTGTTGCTGAATTAATAATTGTGTTTTACCACTAATGGCATTGGAGGCCAGGTGTTTGTCTTTGATTGAATTGATTACAGAAGTCAGATCGAAAATATTAGCAATAACTTTTGCCGTACTGAAATCATCATCCATGAACTCATCAAACTCGGCTATTAATTTTTGAACTTTTTCATCTAAATCCTGATCTAAGGCTTGCATATTTTCTACAATGATTTGTTTAGCAAACCACTCATGAGCTTCCCACAAACGCTTTAATGCTTTTTCAGAAGCCTGCAATGCTTCATTACTAAAATCGAGTGTGCCGCGGTAATGACTTTGTAGTATAAAGAAACGAATGGTCATGGGCGAATATGACTGATCTAGCATAGGGTGATGTCCGCTGAATAATTCTGTTAGCTTAATTACGTTATTATAACTCTTACCCATTTTCTTGCCCTGAATAGTGATCATATTATTGTGTAACCAATAACGTGCGGGTGTTTTATGGTTGCATACTGTGCTTTGAGCTATCTCACATTCGTGGTGTGGAAATTGAAGATCCATACCTCCACCATGTATATCAAATTCATCACCTAAATATTTGCTACTCATTGCAGAGCACTCAATATGCCATCCTGGAAACCCTTCACCCCATGGGCTCTGCCAGCGCATGATATGTTGCGGTGGTGCAGATTTCCAAAGTGCAAAATCATTCCGATCTCTTTTTTCTTCTTGATTGTCCAGTTCTCTAGTTGTGTCTAACTGGTCTGCTAAATTTCTTCCGCTTAGCATACCATAAGGCTTGCCTTCCTTTGAAAAGTGGTCGTTGTATTTGGCCACATCAAAATAAACAGAACCATTTGCAGTGTAAGCATATCCGTCAATAATGATTTTTTTGATCATCTCAATTTGTTCTACAATATGACCGGTTGCAGTGGGTTCTATGCTAGGTTGGAGATTATTAAAACGACTCATTGCCCAATGATATAAGTTGGTATACTTCTGTACTAATTCCATTGGCTCGAGCTTTTCAAGAACCGCCTTCTTGCTGATCTTGTCTTCTGCTTCACGACCCTCCTCTTCGAAATGACCGGCATCAGTAATGTTACGAACGTACCTCACTTTAAACCCCAGATGTATAAGGTATCTATAAACCACATCGAAAGTAATAAATGGGCGAGCATGACCAAGGTGGCTCTCGCCACTTACCGTTGGCCCGCATACATACATTCCAACATAAGGTGCATTAATGGGAGTAAATATTTCTTTTTGTCTGCTTAAGGAGTTATAAACTTTCAAAGACATTTTATTTGTACTTGTAAGATTGGAAAATAATTTGGATGCTACTTTGTTAAAAAAGATGTGGGTCGTACTAACAACAGCAACAACAATAAGAATGGAATTTACTCAGATACATGGTTTGCAAGATAAGAAAATAAACCTGTTCTTGATAATGAAACGGTTTAGAACTTATCTGTTTAGTTTAATATCTGTAACCAGCATAACATGGTCGCTAAGATCTTCATCAACCATATCAAATTGTTTAACCGTAAAACGCTCGTCTACCAAGATATAATCTATTCTTAAAGTTTGAGCCAATGAAAGAAAGGTCCTGCCAATACCAAAGCCTTTTTTCAAAAAGCAATCCTGCCATTTTCCTTTAATATTAAAATAGGCATAGGAATTTGGAACATCATTAAAATCACCACAAACAATACCGGGGAAAGGATTATGATCTCTTTCGGCTCTAACAATATCGGACTGAATGCCCCGTCTTGAAAAAGCAAGCTTCATTTTTTTTAAAATATTTTTAGAAGCAGTCACGCTTTCCTCATCTTGCTCTTTAATTTTTTCTAAATCCACATAATCCTCTTTTTTGAACTTAAAAGATTGAAGGTGAGTAGTAAAAACACGAAATGTATCGTTACCCTTTAAAATATCTACATGAATTAAACTTTCTGCAATTGGAAAAGCAGTTCTACCAGTATCTATAATGGGATATTTTGAAAAGATGATACTCCCCGACTGATAGTTTCCATTATTTCTTAAATAATCTTTTGAAAAGTAATAATAGGGGAAGGCTTTTGTGAAAAGCGAAAGATTATCAGCATTTTCGTTTTGTATGCTATTATTAAATTCTTGAAGGCATACGATATCTGGTTTTATTTTAAGAATGATGTCTGCTATTTCATTTCGAATGAGCTTTTTGGTTTCTTTGTTCTTACTGATCCCATTAAAACTTCTTACATTCCAATCTAAAATGCGAATATCATCTGCACGTTTTTTTATATGAAAGCCTGCTCCTGGATGCCATGCAAAAACTACTTGTAACTGCTGCCATCCGAAACATAAACTGATAAGGGGGATCCAAACATAAACTGGACGGATGATCAGCCAAAATATTCCCGCGAAAAATAAGAGGATTATTAAATAAGGTACAATCAATCCTGTGAATCCGTAGAGCCACCAAACAGTTGGACTGATATACGGGGCCAGGCATGCTACTAAAAACAACAATGCCAAAATAATGGTAATGCTGAGACTGATAGATTTGAGTGTGCGGCGAAAAATATTTTTTGCCATTCGTTAAATTTAATAAAAATCAGAGTTTGATTTGAATATCTGTGATAATTGGAAGATGATCTGATAAATGAAGGCGCGGAGAGTAATATTGTTTTGTTTCTAGTGAAGGACTAGTTAGCAGTACATCAATTCGAAGGGTGGGGGACAGACTATCATAAGTTCTACCGAATCCAAATCCTTTCTGAAGAAAAGCATCATTTAGTCCTGCACTAATATGATGATAAACGAAACTGGAAGGAACAGAGTTCATGTCTGCGGCATATATAAAAGGGATATCCGCGCTATCAAGAGATTTTTTTATAAGATAAGCCTGCTTTTCGTGCAGCTTATCGAAATATGCGAGCCTATTTAACTTGCTTTTATGCATCAGTATCGCAGTGTCGTAAGTAATGAATTTGAGATGATTGATATTGCTGTTGTTCATTACTTCAACATGAATATTCATTGAACAGAGGTGGGTATTATAAACCCTGATCACTTTTATAGGTGTTTTAATGTCAACGTATTGAAGCGATTCACTGGAAGAAATATTATTATATGGGATGCTAACCTGTTTGATGATCGGCCATCTAGAAAAAATAATTACTCCATAATTCTTATCAGCTTCAGTGAAATAACTATAAGGTAAGCTGGTAATTTTTTTTAAATTTTCGGTAGTTGCTTGTGTCTTATGAAATTCAATAGATGAATAGTCCTGAAAACAAATGATATCAGCACCAGAATTTTGAATGAAATTCAACATCTTCTTAATGGTGATAGTGTCTTCTGGGGCTGATGTTAAAAAATTATTTACATTCCAAGATAAGATTCGAATGCTATTTGGCGATTTAGCTTTTTCAAATTTATTACCTAGATTAAATGCAAAAACAGAAAAAATATTTTTATAGCCAAAAAGTAAACAAACAAAAAAAATCCAGAAGTATTTTCTATAAAAAAATAAGCTGATCAGGCACCAGCAAATCATGATGATAAGGCCGATTGGGAAAGAAAGAGCAAAAAAGGTTGAAAGGTAACAGTAGCTAGGACTCAGATATGGAGTTGTACAGGTAAGAAGATAAAGTAAGGACCCGAGTGCTCCTAAAGAGAAAATGAAATTTCTCAAGAAATGAAAAAATTTCTTTTTTATCATAAAAGATCTTCTTTACTAGCTCTTTTTAAGAATGCTTTTTCCTCATCGCTTAAAAATTGGTATCCTTGTTGATTGATTTTATCTAGAATTTCGTCTAATTTTTTTTGAGTTATACTAGTGGCTTTTTTGCCATCACTAAATAGGGAATTTTCTTTAAAACCTTTCTTACCGGGTTTACTTAACCTTTTTTTATCTGGACTGAATAAGTCATTCAACCAATCCCAAAACCGATTCATCCACGCGCCCAAATCATTGCCTTTGCGTAGTTGCCTAATAAAAATAAATCCGCTAGTACCGCCAGTAAGTTGCGCTACTGCAACACCTGCATTACCACCTGACATAGTAGCAAAATCGATTGCTACGAAAACTACTAACAAAACCCAAAGTGGTATTCCTCCATTAATTAAAGGGAAAATTCTATATTCAGGAGCCAGTGTAGTTGTGGCTACCGCTACTGCCATTACAGCCGCACTTGCTCCAGTCATGGATTCTATTGAATTGAGATGATTTGCAAGGACGGGAAAGAGATTTACAGTAAGATAAAAACAAATACCTCCTACTAATCCGCCATACAAATAAATAGGAATTAATTTATTGTTGCCGGTCAGGTCTTGCAAAATATAACCGAATCCCCACAACCAAAGAAGGCTGCTGATTACTCCCCAAATACTTTGATGGGTAAACATATAAGTTAATATTACCCAAGGGCGGCCTAATAATTTTTCTGTTAATGGAGTGAGGGTGAACCAATCTAGAATCTGCTTGTCGAAAAATTCGATAGGAATTTCAGAGAGATAATAAATGATTTTTATAAATGCTAAGATCACAAATATTAAGAGATTGATAGCAACCAAATAAACGAGTGCATTATTATCCTGTCCAAGTAAAATGCCGCGATTTGATTTTGTGGATCTTTCAAACATAAGATATTGTTTCAAAAATGATTGCTAATTAATAAAAATTCTTTTTGTTCTTTTTGTTCCACGTCATTACAATGATCAATCCAACAATTGCTCCACCAACATGAGCCCAGCGCGCTATATTATCTCCTGCTGAATTTCGCAGAGCGAAAAACAATTCATATGAAAAGTAGAGGATCCCTATCCATTTTGCCTTAACGGGGACAAGAAAATAAATATAGATATAAGTATTTGGAAACAGATACACAAAGGCAGCTAAAATTCCGAATACTGCACCACTTGCTCCAATGGTTGAAGTATTAATATTTGCTTCGTAATAGGCTGTCACATTTTGAAATAGCGCACTAGAGGCTTCTGTGTTCTCAGGATTATTTGCAACAATATTTACTAGATCCGAAATTTCAGTAAATGCGTGTGGATGTTTCGCACCAAAATTAAATAGTGCGACAGTCTTACCACTATTAGTAGCGTGCTCTTGTAAAGCAGCTGTATAGTCTTTCATCATTGGAATCATCTCGTAACTGAGAAACAATAAATGCATTAATGCGGCCCCTAAGCCACAAACTATGAAAAAGGTTAAAAAACGTTTAGGGCCCCAAAGATTTTCTAAAACAGACCCAAACATCCACAAGGCAAGCATATTACCGAATATATGTCCAAAGTCTCCATGTAGAAACATATGCGTGATCAATTGCCAGGGTCGAAATAAACTACTTTGCCAGGCGTGCAATGCAAAAATATTTTCAAAAGAAAATTCAGAGCCGTGGCCTCCAAAAGTATTCTGAGCAAGAAAAATAAGACCGTTGATGATCAATAAATTTTTCACAACAGTGGGTAGTATTTCAAATCTACTGGGTCTAAATTCAGTCATTTTTTAATTTTAGTTGAACCACATTTTCAATATGCAAAGTATGAGGAAACATATCAACTGGTTGTATTTTTTCCACTTTGTATTTCTCATCCAGTAAAGCTAGGTCTCTTGCCTGAGTTGCCGGATTGCAACTTACATAAACAATAGTAGGGGCTGCAATTTCTAATAATTTCTTAATCAGTTTTTCAGGCATTCCGGCTCTTGGTGGATCAGTTATGATCACATCGGGCTTACCATGCTCCTCAAAGAATGCATCATTGCATATATCTATTACATCACCCGCAAAAAAACTGCTATGATGTAATTGGTTTAAAGCCGCATTTTCTTTAGCATCCGCAATAGCTTCTGCCACGACTTCTACTCCGATCAGTTTTTTTGCGAGTTTGCTCACAAAAATTCCGATACTACCAGTACCACAATACAGATCATAAACAGTTTGTTCGCCATTTAGTTCTGCAAATTCGCGGGTTACCTGATATAAACGCTCTGCCTGCTTTGTATTAGTTTGAAAAAAAGACTTCGGACTGATTTTAAATTCAAAATCTTCTAATCGCTCTATAATAAAGCCATTACCCGAGTACACTTGAGGGGAGAGGTCGTACAAACTATCATTATGTTTCGTATTGATCGTATAGAGCAGGGTAGTAATCTGAGGGAATTGTATTAAAACCTGTTCGAGTAAAGCCTTACGATTATTTTCGTCTTCATACCCAAAAACAATATTGATCATTAATTCACCGGTACTAGTATTTCGCACAAACATAGTACGGAGCCAGCCCTGATGTTTGCGCGTATCATAAAAAGGCAGTTTCCTTTCTAGCGCCCATCCGGCAACCATTTTACGAATCAAATTTGTGGGCTCTTCCTGGAGATAACAAATATCAATTTCTACTACTTTATCAAAAAAACCGCGAACATGAAATCCAGCACCGCCAGGTAAATCATCCATTGAAACACCTTCCTCTTTCATCTTCCGGAATGTGTTGGACGGGATATAGGTTTTAGATCCAAAAGTATATTCGATCTTGTTGCGGTAATATTCTGTTTTGCTTGCGCCGATAATTGACTCAATGGGAGGCAATACAACTTTTCCAATCCGTGCTAAGTTATCTACTACCTGTTTTTGTTTGTAAAACAGTTGATGTTCGTAGGGTAACATTTGCCACTGGCAGCCTCCACAAACTCCAAAATGGCTACAAAAAGGTTCCACTCTTTTTTCGGAATAAGTATGAATTTTTACTACATGCCCTTCAGCCCAATCTTTTTTACTTTTCCCCAGCTGTACATCTACGATATCTCCGGGAACAGCACCTTCAATAAATATTACTTTGCCATCTACTCTGGCAAGTGATTTCCCTTCGGCGGCATAATCTTCCACCAGTAATTGTTCTAAAATAATACGTTGCTTTTGCTTTCTCACGGTTGCAAATGTAAACTACAGATCTGTATATGCCTATACTGTAATCAATTTTCCTATTTTTATAGCCAATTCAAGATCGTATGAAACGTATTAGCACTTTATTTATTTTCATTCTTTGTATTCAATTGTTGCAGGCGCAAACAAAACTTGCTACTAATTCAAAGCTCACATTGATAAGCGGAAAGAATATTTCCATTTCACTTACCCCTCTAAAAAATTGCTGGGTTTATCTGGGAAGCTATTTTGGAAAGGGAAAAGCGCTTGTTGATTCTGCTTATTTAAATGATAAGAGCACCGGAGTGTTCAAAGGTCCTAATAAATTAACAGGAGGTATTTATTTCATCGTGTCGCCCAAGATGACCATACTCTTTGATTTGTTGATGGATAATAAACAACAATTCAGTATTGTAGGAGATACGCTTCAAAGAGAGAAAGTGTTAATCACGGGGTCTGCCGATAACGACTTGTTCAAAACATATACTGCGGTTTCTAATGAGAAAGGAAAACAGATGCAAGATTTGGAAACAGCTTATCACGGGGCAAAATCAAACGCCGATTCCATCCGGATAAAAAACGAGATTATAAAAGTTGATAAGGAATTACAGTCTTATCGTGAGGGTCTAGTTAAAAAAACCCCCACCTCACTACTTTCAATGCTTTTCAATACAATGAAGCGACCAGCCACTCCAGAAATCCCGATTATAAAAGGGAAACCTGATTCTTTATATCCCTATCGTTTTGTAAAAGAACATTATTGGGATGATGTTTCTTTCAATGATGATCGCTTGCTACGCACACCATTTTTTGAATCAAAGCTTGATGACTATTTTAAGTATTACGTATCACCTGAACCTGATTCATTAATAGAAGAAGTAAAATATTTTTTGCTGTCAGCCAGAACAGGAAAAGAAATATATCCGTACCTCTTAACAAAATTTACAAATAAATATATTACCCCCGAATTCATGGGACAGGACAAAGTATTTCTGTACATTTTCGAAAATTTTTATGCGAAGGGAGACACTGTGTTATTAAATGCATCATCTAGAAAAACCATTACCGATAGGGCGTATAGCTTGATGGCCAATCAACTCGGGCAACCCGCACCATTATTGGATTTGATAGACACTACTGGAAAAATTATTTCTTTGTACGGTGTCAAAGCACCCTTTACGATTGTAGCATTCTGGGATCCGAATTGCGGGCATTGTAAAGAAGAAATTCCAAGACTTGATTCAATTTATCGAGCTAAATGGAAAAAAATTGGAGTAGCTGTTTATGCAGTGAATATTTATGAAAATGAAATGCCAGCTTGGAAAAAATTTATCAATGAAAAGAAACTAGAGAATTGGAATCATGTTTATCAAGCCAAAAATGCTAGAACAGCAGAAGAAAAAGCCGGCAAACCAAGTTACAAACAATTGTACGATGTTTTCAAAACGCCTACGCTTTATTTGTTAGATAAAGATAAACGCATCATAGCAAAGCAACTTAGTATACTTCAGTTTGATGAACTGATAGAAGCTAAGTTGAAAAAATAAAACAGTAAAAAATTTAAAAAATTTGCTTCACTACGTTCCAGATAACTTTTGGTTTACCGAGTGTATAGTAATGTAGTACAGGTACGCCAAATGCTTTTAGCTCCTTGCTTTGTTGTATGAGCCATTCAGTTCCAACCTGCTCACAATCGGCATCTGTCTTACATTTTGTAAGGGCATTTGAAAGATCTGTAGGAATATCTACATGAAATATTCTAGGAAGCACTGTTAATTGTTTTTTATTGGTGATCGGTTTCAATCCCGGAATGATGGGAACATTAATTCCAATTGACTGACATGCTTTTACAAAATCAAAGAACTTCTGATTGTCGAAAAACATTTGGGTCATGATATATTCTGCACCTGCATCAACTTTTTCTTTTAATTTCAAGAGATCAATTTCAAGATTTGGAGCTTCGAAATGTTTTTCGGGATAACCTGCAACACCCATACAAAAATTTGTTTTACCGCCATTTTTGATGTCTTCGTCAATATACATCCCATTGTTCATACTGCTAACCTGTTTTAGCAAGTCGATCGCAAAATGGTTACCACCTAGTTCAGATTCAAAAGAAGCTTCGTTCTTTGCAGCATCGCCACGAAGCACCAAAACATTATCTATTCCAAGAAAGTCAAGATCAATCAATGCGTCTTCGGTTTCTCTTTTGGTAAATCCTCCACAAATGATATGTGGAACCGCATCAATTTTATAATGGTTCATGATAGCAGCACAAATACCAACTGTACCAGGACGTTTACGAACTTCTATTTTTTCAAAAGTGCCATCGGCCTTTTTCTTGAACATGGTTTCGCTGCGGTGATAAGTAACATTGATCCATGAAGGCTTAAACTCCATCAAAGGATCCAAATGGTCGTATAAAGTAACAATGGTCTTACCTTTTAATGGAGGCAACACTTCAAAGGAAACCAATGTATTTTTTGCCTTTGCAATATGATCAATAACTTTCATGAGCTTCTTTAGTTGTTTTATTTAATGGATGTTATTGCCGGTTAAGTTTTCATCTCTAGCAGAGAGTTCCTACTTTGGTTAATCAGCTCAGGCTTTTATGACCTAAATATTTGCAAACATATATCAAACTATAACAAAATATAAGGCAGGCTGGCTTTAATCTTCGTTTTAACTATCCTATTTTTACAAGTACGATGACGAATTTAACCATCCATACTAAGAATCTGATCAAGAGTTACAAGGGTAGAACCGTTGTAAATAATGTAAGTGTGAATGTGCAGCAAGGAGAAATTGTGGGACTACTAGGACCCAATGGAGCAGGTAAAACAACTACTTTCTATATGGTGGTTGGCCTTATTAAACCTGATATGGGTGATGTTTATTTGAATGATTTGAACATCACCAAGCTTCC
>JAYUFN010000354.1:0-3477 GCA_043738705.1 Bacteroidota bacterium | reverse complement strand
AATTGAGCAACACGCCTCTTTCGTCTAGTAAAACCAAGTAATCATCCTGCTGTAATTGCTGAATAATAATCAAACTCTCTGCTTTCTTCAAAGCGGCTTCTGAAAGTGTAGCTGCATTTTTAGGGGGAGGTAGTATTTGCCATCCGATGGGGAAATATTTTGCTATCCTGTTGGTGAAGTCTAGGATACCCTCCTGAACATAAGCGTCATTTGGTTTGCCAACAGAATAAAACATGATTTTCATGCATTAAAATTAATACATGCTTACTCAAATTTTGTAATTAAACTATTTCGAGAAATAGTTTCCAAGCTTTTTTTTATTGATTATTGGATTTAGTAAAGCCGCAGAAACGGTTGCTAAATAATTTAGTATTTTTGTTTCATGCAATGGTATTTTATTATTCGGTTCGACCCAAAAGATATTCATTTAAAGGCAGAACGTGTTTACTTATCAGATCAGATTGAATGAATTGAGGTGAAGGGGAAAAACAGAAGCATCCTCTTGCAAAACAACCGTCCTTTATTGCTTTCAAAAGGACTTAAATCTAAAAGAATAGTTTGGAAGCTAGTTGAAGGTAAAATGAACAATAGCCAAGTGATGCAAGCTATCATTACAAACCTGGAGGGGATTTTTAGAAAATATTTAATGAAAAAATCCTTAGAATGAATGGAACTTCCTTTGTTTTCAAAATAAATATTAGTTTCTTTAATTGATTGTAAGATTTATTTGCAATCGTTCTTATCTTGTTTATGGAATTTGCTAACGATAAAACTTGCCATGAGTAATAAAACTGCGTCAACAAGGTTCGCTTTCATAATGATCACTTCTCTTTTTTTCATGTGGGGCTTTGTTCATAATCTGGATCCGATATTGATTCCCCATTTAAAAAAATCCTTCAGTCTTTCAACCTTACAGTCCTCTCTGATTGATTCTGCAGTTTTTATTGCCTATTTTGTAATGGCTCTTCCTGCAGGTTATATTATGAAAACCTATGGCTATAAAACTGGAATTATTATAGGGCTTGGATTATTTTCGGTTGGCTCATTTCTTTTTATACCTGCGGCTAACACACAGCAATACCTTTTCTTTTTAATGGCTTTATTTATTATTGCATGTGGGTTAACCGTGTTGGAAACTGCTGCAAATCCTTATGCCACTTTATTGGGAGCCCCTTCTACCGCAACACAGAGGCTTAATTTTGCCCAATCATTTAATGGCCTGGCTGTTACGCTTGCGCCAATAATTGGAGCAAGAATGATACTCACAAAAGGATATAGTGATGAGGCATTGGCGGGAATGACTGCCACTGCTAAACAAATTGCACTGGCCTCCGAAGCCGCTTCGGTTAAAACGCCCTATTTTATTCTAGGCTCCCTAATTGTGTTGATTGCGATAGTTTTTGTTTTTATTAAATTACCTGAGATAAAGGAAGTAGGAGGTGAGGGAAAAAGTATCAAGCATACTTTAAGGCATACCCACTTGCGTTGGGCTATTGCAGCTCAGTTTTTTTATGTAGGAGCTCAGGTTTGTGTGTTTAGTTTTTTTATTTTATATGCAATGAAAGCGGCAGGGTTGGATAGAATAAAAGCGGCAGATTATTTGGGTTGGGGTTGCGGAATGGCTTTTATGATTGGTCGTTTTGTAGGTACTTTCTGTATGAAGTTTATTAAGCCACCAAGTTTACTTGCAGCCTATGCTGCCATTAATGCAATACTTTGCGTAGGCGCGATGATGCTGCATGGGATGATTGCTGTTTATGTTGTGATTGCAATGGCTTTTTTTATGTCGATCATGTTCCCTACCATTTTTTCTTTAGGGATCAACTCGCTTGATGCCGATACAGAAATGGCAAGCAGCCTTATTGTGATGGCGATTGTTGGAGGAGCACTTTTGCCCCCTGTATTGGCTTTTATTAGTGATAAAACTGATAATATACAGTTAGGATATATGGTACCTTTCATCTGTTTTATTATAATATTTTATTTTGGATGGAAGGGGCACCGTGTTAAAGTGATAGCGTTGAAATGAAATACTCGTTGAATCAATTAAATTCTGAAGTTGAGAAGATATTGTTTAGCACTTGACTTGATTGATAAGCCTGAATTGATTGAAGCTTATGAAAGATGGCATCAAAATGTTTGGCCCGAAATTATTGAAAGTATAAAAGGTGCAGGTATTTTAGCAATGAGTATTTATAGGGTTAGTAACAGGCTTTTTATGAGTATAGAGGTTGAAGATGACTTTAGTTTTGAAGTTAAAGCAAAGTCGGATTTACATAATTCGAAAGTGCAAGAATGGGAAGAATTGATGTGGCACTTTCAAAAGCCTCTGCCTTTTGCAAAAGCAGGTGAAAAATGGGTTCTCATGAAAGAAATTTTTATATTGAAATAAATTTTATGTTTAGTCTAATAAATAAAACAGCCGTTATTACTGGAGCCGGTAGTGGTATTGGTAAAGCTATTGCATTATTATTTGCAAGAAAAGGGGCTTCGGTACATATTATTGATTACCATTTAGATGCCGCAGAGGCTGTTGCCATTGAGATACGATCGCAGAGAGTTCATGCTTTTGTACATCAATGTGATGTTAGTGATCAAGATGCGATGCTAAAAGTATTTGAAACAATTGGTTCTTTGGATATACTGGTAAACAACGCAGGGATTGCCCATGTTGGGAATGTGGAAAATACTAATAAAGCTGACTTTGATAATATTTTTCGTGTAAACGTGAAAGGTGCGTATAACGCAATCTATGCAGCAATCCCTAAAATGAAACTGAATAAAAAAGGAGTCATACTTAATTTGGGATCTATTGCAGCTATCGTAGGACTTCCAGATCGTTTTGCATATAGCATGAGTAAAGGAGCCGTTCATGCAATGACACTCAGTGTAGCCCGAGATTATCTTAGCGAAAATATCAGGTGTAATTCCATTTCTCCTGCAAGAGTACATACGCCATTTGTTGATGGATTTATTTCAAAGAACTATCCAGGTAGAGAGGCGGAGATGTTTGAAAAATTATCGAAAAGTCAACCAATCGGCAGAATGGGTCAGGTAGATGAAATAGCATCACTAGCTTTATATTTGTGTAGCGATGAAGCTGGCTTTATTTCCGGAAATGATTACCCTATTGATGGCGGATTCATTAAATTAAACAATTAATATTTTACAATATGCAATGAGCCAAAACAATAGCTGATACCAAGCGAAACGGTTATTGGCGAATTCTAATTGGCTATCATCAATAAAATAAACTCATGAAAAATCTATTATTTGCATTTTTGATTTGTATTTCAGTAGTCAATTCGAATGCACAAAACGGTTATACCGCATCTCAAGAAAATTTAGCGGCACGCCAACAATTTCAGGATATGAAATTTGGGATGTTTATTCATTGGGGAGCTTCCAGCGTTTTGGCAAACGGTGAATGGGTGATGAATAACAGAGGTATCCGGGCTGAAGATTATTCGTTATTAG
>JAYUFN010000353.1:0-3498 GCA_043738705.1 Bacteroidota bacterium | reverse complement strand
ATCGCAATAATTCTAGTAATCAATCTCCTTAAGAGTGGATTAATCCTGAGTTTCAGGTATCCTTCCATTACGATCTGGCCCGCCAAAGTTCCGGTTATCGTGCTGCTCTGTCCGGCAGCAATCAATGCAATTGCAAATAAGATTGGAGCTAGTTTACTTCCAAGAAGTGGTGCTAATAATTTATGTGCATCTTCAATTCTGGCAACTTGTGTGTTCCCGGAACTAAAAAAAACAGAAGCTGCTAAAATCAATATGGCTGCATTTACAAAAAAGGCAGCGTTCAATGCAATCGTGCTATCGATTAAATTATATTTCAATGCCCTTTTGATTCCTGCCTTATTTGGTTTTATTTTTCTAGTCTGAACCAATGCAGAGTGTAGGTATAAGTTATGAGGCATAACAGTTGCACCAATAATTCCTACTGCGATATACAATGCGTTATGGCTAAGCGCATGTGGAATAAATCCCAATGCGATTTCATGAAAATCAGGTCTTGCAAAAAATAATTCAATAAAGAAAGACAGTCCTATAATAGCCACTAAGGCAATGATAAAGGCTTCCAGTTTTCTAATTCCAAATCGTTGCAACCATAACAATAATAAAGTATCCAACACAGTAATTAGGACCCCCCAAATAATTGGCAACCCTGTTAAAAGATAAATTCCAAGTGCCATCCCCAAAACTTCTGCAAGATCACATGCAGCAATTGCAATTTCTGCAAGAATATAAAGGCAAAAATTAACTAAGGGCGGGTATACTTCTCTATTTGCTTGCGCAAGATCTCTTCTCCGTACGATTCCTAATCTGGCACTTAAACTTTGAAGTAATAAGGCCATCAGATTACTCATTAAAAGGACCCAAATTAATTTATAGCCGAACTGAGCGCCCCCTTGTAAATCAGTTGCCCAATTTCCAGGATCCATATAGCCCACACTTACCAAATAGGCAGGCCCCAGATACGCAAGTATTCTTTTCCACCCGCGGGCTTTATTGGTTGTGTCAACAGTTTCATGTACTTCACTCAACGACTGACCAGCACTCATTCTTTGCAAATTCATATCAAATTAATTTTACAAATAAGGCTTCCGCTAATTGCTGACTGATTGTAATAACAGATTTGTGCTTTATACAAATTTCAATTGAATTGTCGTATGCAAATTTCCTCAACACTTCCATTCTAGTACCAATTAAAATATTTTTATGTTTTAGTAAGTCAAGAAATTCTGCTGATTGACTACCTACATTACAGAGCTCAACCAAAACATTATTTTTAACATCTTTTAAACTAAATAAGCGCATGGATACCATATTTCCATTACTATCCGGAATTGGATCACCGTGTGGATCGAATTTTGGATATTTCAAAAAAGTGTCCAGTTTTTCCACCAATTTATTACTACTTATGTGTTCCAATTCTTCGGCAACTTCATGAACTTCATCCCACCCAAATTGCAGTTTTTCTACTAAAAAATATTCCCATAGTCGATGCTTCCGAACAATGATAAGCGCCTGTTTCTTTCCCTCTTTACTCAATCGAACACCTTGGTAAGGTTCATAATCAATTAAGTTTTTGGTAGTCAGCTTTTTAAGCATATCAGTAACAGAAGCGGGTTTCGTTAGAATAGATCCAGCCAATTGATTGGTTGTCACGTTTCCTTCGGACTGCTGTAAATGAAAGATTGCTTTGATATAATTCTCTTCCGCGGTTGTTAAATTCATTCCCCCTAAAATTATTTTTAGACAAATCTAAATAATTTAATGGAATAAAAAATATCCAAATTCGGATCAATCAATGAATCCTGTATTTTTATACAAATAATTCAGGTATGCACAAGAGATTGCTTTACATCATGCTAATACTATTATTTGCATGCGGACAAAAGAAATTAGATCTATCTGGGGCTACTCCATTAAAAGTGAAAGATTTCTTATCCGTATTCCCAACAATCAATAACAATTTCTATGCAGCAGACAGTAATTTTCTGAAACTGTCAGATTCAACAAGGATTGGATTAAAAGCGATCACTCAATTCATTCCTGATTCAGTGATACTAACCTTTATTGGAAAAGCAAAAAATCCAAGTTTCTACCCAGTAGGCAAAATTATAAAAGAGAAGGAAACTTATCTGATTTTGAATATTATACAAAAGCACAAAAAGCAAATGAGCGTAATTGTAATTGACTCAAAAACGAATCAATACTTAGCTGCAAAGCTGATGATTGAGGAAGATTTTCAAGATGGATATGTGCATACAGTTACCATCAATAAAGAACCTACCTTTCTTTTAAGTCGGGAAAGAAATGGCAAAGATAATATAGTACAGTTTACAAGAATAGGTTGGGTATACACGGGAGGTGCTGGTTTTATGGTAATAATAAACGACTCAAACGAATCGCCATCAAAATCAACTATCATTAACCCAATTGATACACTTCCAAGAAAGAATAGATACAGCGCAGATTACGATGAAGATCAACGAAATTTCATATCACTCAGAGATGGTAAGAATACCAACAGCTACTCGTTTTTCATCCATTTTGAAAAGAACGAAGGAACCTGTATTGGAGAATTAAAAGGGGAGTTTAAAATGAAAGACCTCGTTACCGCACAATATCGTTTTAATGGAGATCCCTGTATTATTGATTTTAAATTTGAAGGAAATCAAATAAGTTTAAAAGAAGAAGGTAGTTGTGGGAATCACAGGGGCATCAAGTGCTTTTTTGATGATCAATTTAAGCGCAAAAAAGGAAGTTATCCAATCAAAAGAAAATAATTCAAGAAGAAGGACCCTAGGTCTAATTTCTTTATCTATTGTGTAAAAATTACATTTTAAGGAAAAGGCTTACCTTGCGGAAGATTTATCGAAAACGAAAAGAGAATTTATGAATTTCAGAAGCTTTCAGGTACCCTACTCTATTGATGAGCAGTACAGTAAAAAAGCCGCTTACTTTTCAATGGAGTTTGCAATTCACCAACCGCTAAAAACTTACAGTGGTGGTTTGGGGTTTTTAGCAGGTTCTCATTTACGAAGCGCTTACGAACTGCGTCAAAATATGATTGGAGTTGGTATTTTATGGAAATATGGTTATTACGATCAGGCGAGGAATCTGGATCAAACCCTTCAAGTAACTTTCATGGAGAAGCATTATAGCTTTCTGGAAGATATCGATATTAAGTTTCAGATTCTAATTCACGACCATCCAGTTTGGGTGAAGGTTTATTATTTAAATCCTGAAACTTTTAAGAGTGCACCTCTTTTCTTGTTAAGTACCGATTTGCCTGAAAACGATTACGTTTCTCAAACTATTACCCACCGTTTATATGATGCGAATGTGGCAACAAAAGTTGCACAGTTTATTCTGTTGGGAATTGGTGGAGCAAAATTGATTGATGAATTAGGATTTAATCCAGAGGTCTACCATTTGAATGAAGCGCATGGCATTTCTGCTGCATTCTACCTATTGAACAAATTTAAAAGTTTGGCAAAAGTAAAAGAA
>JAYUFN010000352.1:0-9690 GCA_043738705.1 Bacteroidota bacterium | reverse complement strand
GGAGATCCAGACCATATTGTTAATTTCTTTAAATTCATGACCCAAGAGTTAAGGGAGATTATGGCCGAACTTGGCTATAAAACAGTGAACGAAATGATTGGTCAGGTAGAGAATCTTGAAATGAGAGACGACATTACACACTGGAAATACAGAAAGCTAGATTTGTCTCCAATTCTGTACAAAGAACCCGCTTCTCTTTATACTGGTTTATACAAACAGGAAGAGCAAGATCATGGTTTAAGCAATGTTTTGGACTGGAAGCTACTGAAGATTGCACAAGCTGCAATTGATACTCAGGTTCGTGTTCAGGGCAGTTTTGAAATCAAGAACACAGATAGAACCGTTGGTACTATTGTATCGAACGAGATTACTAAAAAGTATAAGGCAGACGGCCTGCCTGACGACACTATCCACTTCAATTTCAGAGGTACTGCTGGACAAAGTTTTGGCGCATTCAATGCCAAAGGAATTACCCATGAATTAGAAGGTGACGCTAACGATTATTTTGGTAAAGGATTAAGCGGAGCAAAGCTCATCGTTTATCCAGACCGAACTGCTACGTTTGTTGCAGAGGAAAATATCGTGATTGGTAACGTTGCTTTTTATGGCGCTACTACCGGAGAGGCCTATATCAGAGGAAAAGCTGGGGAGCGTTTCTGTGTAAGAAACTCAGGAGCTAAAGTGGTGGTGGAAGGCGTTGGAGATCATGGTTGTGAGTACATGACCGCAGGTATCGCTGTGATACTTGGTTCTACTGGCCGCAACTTCGCAGCCGGTATGAGTGGTGGTATTGCTTATGTGTATGATGTGAATACTTCATTTGCTTCCCGATGTAATAAAGAGATGGTCGATCTTGACCCTCTTAATAGTAATGACGCAATTATTCTGAACGATATGATATCAAAGCACTATGCCTACACAGCAAGCACTGTAGCAAAATTTGTATTGGAAGACTTTGAAAATCAATTGAAGAATTTCATAAAAATATTTCCAAAAGATTATAAAAAAGTGCTTGCCGATAAAAAGGAAAAAATTGCAGGATAACAATAAATAAGGACCATTATCTACTAAACCAAATAAAATGGGGAAACCAACAGGTTTTATAGAATTTACAAGAGAATTACCAGGCAAGAGACCGATTTCAGAAAGAATCAACGATTACAAAGAGTTTGTAGAACGCTTACCTGATCAAAAGTTGAATCAACAATCGGCTCGCTGTATGAATTGCGGTGTTCCCTTTTGTCATAATGGATGCCCCTTGGGCAACGTGATACCAGAATTCAACGACGCTGTGTATAATAAAAGCTGGAAAGAAGCTTATGATATTTTAAGTTCCACAAATAATTTTCCTGAGTTTACGGGAAGAATATGCCCCGCTCCTTGCGAAAGCGCTTGCGTACTCGGTATCAATCAGCCAGCGATTACCATCGAAGAAATTGAAAAGCACATTATTGAAATTGCTTTTGATAAAGGCTTCGTTAAGCCTCGTAAGCCAAATTTAAGAACCGGCAAAAAAATTGCTGTTGTAGGTTCCGGTCCAGCCGGTATGGCCGCAGCGGCACAATTAAATTACGCTGGCCACTTAGTAACAGTGTTCGAAAGAGACGATGCCCCCGGCGGTTTGTTACGTTACGGAATCCCGGATTTTAAATTAGAAAAATGGGTGATCGACCGCAGAATTAGCCTGATGGAACAAGAAGGCATCGTTTTTAAATGTAATGCCAATGTGGGTGTTAATATAAGCATCAACGACCTCTTACGCGAGTATCATAGTATTGTATTAGCAGGCGGATCTACGATACCAAGAAATTTGCCGATTCCTGGTAGAGAATTGAAAGGGGTATATTTTGCTATGGAATTCCTGAAACAACAAAATAAAAGAGTTGCAAATAAAGTTGTGGAATTTGAAGATATTTTAGCAACCAACAAACAAGTACTGGTAATTGGCGGAGGTGATACAGGAAGCGATTGCGTAGGAACTTCTAACCGCCACAAAGCAAAATCTGTAACACAGTTTGAGCTATTACCAAAGCCACCCGAAGGCAGAAACGCATCTATGCCTTGGCCAAGCTATCCTATGACGCTTAAAATCACTTCTTCACACGAAGAAGGTGTCGACAGGCATTGGGCAGTAGCAACCAAAGCATTTATTGGAGACGAAGCGGGTAATTTAAAGGCACTCAAAATAGTGGATTTAGAATGGACTATAACAGCAGATGGACGCCCTGCTAAATTTGTAGAAAAAGAAGGTAGCGAAAGAGAGATTCCTTGCGAATTAGCATTATTGGCAATGGGTTTTGTTCATCCGCAACACGATGGACTAATTAATCAATTGGGAGTTGAATTAGACGAAAGAGGGAATATAAAAGCCACGGAGAAAGAATTTCAGACCAATATTAATAAAATCTTTACTGCGGGCGATATGCGTAGAGGTCAGAGCTTAGTAGTTTGGGCAATCAGCGAAGGACGAGAATGTGCCAGAAAGGTAGATGAATATCTTAGTGGAGGACATTCGTTATTAGAAACAAAAGACCACAGCTATTCAATCAACAGTTAGTTATTGACATACTTATCAAATAAACCCGATTGACGAAACATCAATCGGGTTTATTTTTTTAAGAATATTTTCTAATAAAAATGTCATTGATTTAGAGATTATATAGAAATTTAATTGACTTTATTGATATAGCAATAAATTAAATGTGTTATTTATTTAGAAAAAGATCATTTTTATTACTACTTTAGCAATATAAATAATGTATTAATAATTAAACACATATTAATAGGTCCATTAGATGAAGCAATTGACTCTACAGAATACGGTTCCATTTATAGTTCTTTTACTTATTTCGATAGCAGCCATTTTTGTACCCTCACTTCCTACATTCAACGATGCAGGAAAATACAGTACTGCTGATATTACATGGATGTTGGTAGCCACAGCCTTGGTATTCTTAATGACTCCTGCCTTAGCCTTCTTTTATGGGGGCATGGTACATCGCAAGAATATTTTATCTACCATGATGAAAAGTATTGTTGCAACGGGGGTAGTAACCGTGGTTTGGATAGTTGTTGGATACAGTTTGTGTTTTGGAGATAGTATCGGTGGATTTATTGGTAACCCTGCAACACATTTTATGTTTAAAGGGGTTGCAACAGGAGCTCCATGGAGCTTGGCTCCAACTATACCACTTTCATTGTTTGCTATGTTTCAATTGATGTTTGCAATCATTACTCCAGGACTAGTGGTTGGGGCAGTGGCAGAAAGAATTCGTTTTACGTCATATACGGTATTTATATTGTTATTTAGTTTACTAGTATATGCACCAATAGCTCATTGGACTTGGCATCCAAACGGATTTTTGAATAAAATGGGCGCCTTGGATTTTGCAGGGGGGACTGTAGTTCATATTTCTGCCGGTTGTGCAGCATTAGCAGGCGCACTGGTTTTAAAGCGTAGACAGTCGCATATAGAGCAGCGTCATATTCCTCCAGCCAACATACCATATGTGCTAATTGGTACAGGATTACTTTGGTTTGGATGGTTTGGTTTTAACGCTGGTTCTGCAGGAGCTGCAAATGCATTAGCTGTTTCAGCTTTCGCAACAACTAATACTGCAGCAGCAGCAGCTGGTTTGTCTTGGATGTTCTTTGATGTGATGAGAGGGAAAAAGCCATCCGTATTAGGATTCTGTATCGGTGCAGTGGTAGGGCTTGTAGCCATCACACCAGCTTCAGGATATGTGGCAATCCCCCAGAGTATTTTTATAGGATTTTTTGCTGCAATTATTTCGAATGTTGCAGTACACTATAAAGAAAAATCAACAGTGGATGATCGCTTGGACGTTTTTCCTTGTCACGGAATAGGTGGTATGGTAGGTATGCTGATGACAGGAATTTTTGCAACAAAAACCGTAAATGCAGGTGGAAATGATGGATTATGGTATGGCAACATGAGCTTTTTCTTGGTTCAATTAAAAGCACTATCCATTGTAGTATCCTATAGCTTTATAGTTTCCTATTTGATTTTTAAATTTATCGATTTAGTAATGCCGATGCGGGTTAGTATAGAGGATGAGGCTTTAGGCCTAGACGCAACACAACACAACGAAAAATATGGTCGAAGACCAGAACTGGCTTAAGAATTTTAAATCTCCAAGGTAGAAATTTGGGCTTGGTGATTTCAATATATAAATTTTCCTGCCGATTATAATATGGTATAAACCTCTAACTAAGTTTATACCTTGTGACCTACGATTGCTTCTTAAAAAAATTAAGGTACAGCCATATAATAAACTTTTGACCGAGTTTAAAGGCTGTACCTATTTATTAATCATAAAACCAATCGCAATGTTAAAGAAAACTCTTACAGTGACCCTCGCATTTTCAGGCTTTGTGTCTTTAAAAGCTCAAACTGACTCATCAAAAAAAGCTCCTGTAGCTACTAACACTTTCACCGCATCAGTAGATGCTTACTACAGGTCGAGCTTCAATGCTCCAATTGGTAAAACAAACAATTTTACAAGTTTTACCAATTCACAGAATTCTTTCGAGTTAGGCATGGCTTCTGTTAGATGGGATCATTCTATTGGCAAAATTTCTGCAACTGCTGATCTCGGTTTCGGAAAAAGGGCCGCTGAATTTTCTTACAACGATGCTGGAACGCTAGTGGCAATTAAACAGTTGTATATAAGTTATGCCCTAACCGACAAAGTAAAATTAACGATGGGTAAATGGGCTACTCACGTTGGGTTTGAGGTGCTTGATGCCTACGCAAATAGAAACTATAGTATGAGCTATGGCTTCTCTTACGGACCATTCTTTCACACAGGTTTAAGGGCTGATATCTCTTTGGGCGGAAAATCGGCAATGATGATTGGTGTAGCTAACCCTACTGATAATTCCACCACAACTGCTACCAACAAAGTTGCAATTGCGCAGTTTAGTACCTCATCAAAATCTGATAAACTGAAATTGTTCTTGAACTATCAGGGAGGCAGTTTAGGAACTGGTATTGCAGGTGTAAAAAATTATTTCAACCAATTTGACTTGGTAATAAACGGAGTAGTAAGCAGTCAGTTTGGGATTAACTATGACGGAACTATTGCAGCATATAAAATGGACGGGGTTAGCAAAAGCTGGTCAAGTAATGCAATTTATTTTAATTACGACCCAACAAGCAAGCTAGGCTGGACATTACGAGGTGAATATTTTGATGATAAAAAATCAGCTTCTTCTGGGGCTTTTGCTTCAAGTGTATTTGCAACCACTTTGTCTGCTAATATACATATTGACAACCTTACCATTATTCCTGAAATGCGTTTAGACAGTGGAAGTAGCGAGCTTTTCTTTAAAAGTGGTGGTACAGCAACAAAATCTACAAGCGGATTCTTGATTGCTGCTGTTTACAAATTCTAGTCGCAATATTAGTAGCTATCCACTCCTGTAGCTATGAAACCACAATGATCAATTCAATCAATACCGTATGGGCATTGGTTGCAGCATTTCTAGTATTTGGAGTGCCTATTTGATACAGCTATTTGTGGGGTGCTTTTCTATGCAGTTAGTTAGCTTTAATGGGAACTCCTGATCATTTCTTACCAGCTTTAGAACAAGGTTTCCGCGACTTCGCAGGGTCAAACTGTTGGCGCATTTATTTTATAGTTTGGATGGTATGCTATCGCCACTTTTGCAATCGCTTTGGTGCTGATGTATCTCATTAATAAATTGCCTTACCCTTGGAAATTACGTGTTGAACCAGAAGCTGAAACTGGTCCCGGCGGACTGGATATGTTTGAGCACGGTGTTGCAGCATATAACTACTAAGACTTAACTAGCTAGAGCTATCTGCGAAAGCAGGATTTGTTATAGAAAATCTCACAAATAAAGGGTCATCCATGATGATCCTTTATTGTTTTCATAAAGTTGCATTTTACTCAATTAAACATTCTACGAACTATAGTTTTACGGGGAGGGTTTATTCATAAAAACACAAAAAAGACTCAAAAATTAGGATTTAATAACTATTTTAAAAATATTTTCGTTTTTTTTCAAATATTTTTTCTTCAAAAAAATCTATAATTATACCAGCAATGGGAGTTTTTATGGTGTTTCAATATAAAAAATAGTAGTTTTTCCAAAATCCATCAAAAATTAAAATAAAGCACTCGCAGGATAATTACTTTGCACTTTTTCTTAATATTTAAATTGTTTTAAGAGCATGTTCCAGAACTTGTCAGTGTCATTTTTTTGATTTCACTTTGGCTAATAATAATCAATCAAAAATAATATTACCATGTATTTATTAGCAACTCAAATAGCGAACAACACAGTTAACGAAAGTCCTATGATGATCATTGGAGTAGCTGCTTGTGTTATTTCAATTATTTTATTACTTTGGAAAAACGAATCCAAAACCAGTATCTAGTCTATTTTTTTAGTTAAAAATATTTGTAAGTTAAGCAGCCATTTGTGCTGCTTTTTTGTTTCTGTAGGAAAAAAAACAGTAACTGTCCTCTTTTCTACTTAAGTTAGAAAAATGAAATGGCTTCGAAAATTACTGCAATGGATTTATTGTATTTATGCATTCGCCATCTTCGTGGCTTTAACCCTGATCGCCTTCCCATTTGTGATGTCCTCACTTGCTTTTGGCAAGATCAGAGGGGGAAATATTATTTACCAAATATGTAAATATTGGGGTACTATATGGTACTCATTTATTGGCATTCGCCATCAAGAAGTTTTTGAGTCCCCACACGACAGTCGCAAACAATATATTTTTGTAGGCAACCATATATCTTATATCGATATTCCACCCATTGTTTTAATTCCCCACCAATCCATCCGTGTATTGGGAAAATCTGAAATGATAAAGATTCCTATATTCGGCTGGATTTATAGAGCTGCAGTTATATTAGTTGATCGCCAGAATTCTGAAACTAGAGCCAAAAGTGTTAGGGCTTTAAGGGCCGCAATTAAAAACAATATTTCAATCTTCATTTTCCCGGAAGGCACTTTTAACGAAACTGGGAACCCATTAAAAAAATTTTTCGACGGAGCTTTTAGAATTGCCATAGAAACGCAAACAAATATCAAACCGATATTATTAGTGGATACAATCGACAGACTCCATTACAATTCCATTTTTTCATTAACTCCAGGTAAAAACAGGGTGATTTATTTGGAAGAAGTAGATGTACAGGGATTAAAAATGGGCGATATTCAAGCACTTAAAGAAAAAGTATACCAACAAATGGATACCGGGTTACGCAGGTATCGGACTTATTCAAACTAAAAAGTAGAAAGCACTTATCTTAGCCAATCAATTTCATGGCCATCCAAAAAAATAATTCAGCCACGCTCCCATTTACTGTAAATATTAAAACATTATTTACAGAGGTAATTATTCCATTGGCCTTACCAAAGAATTATACTTGGTCTGTTCCTATTGAATTTCAGGATATCGTACAGCCAGGAATTCGCGTAGAAGTTATTTTGGGGAAGCACAAGAAATATGCTGGAATTATAAAAAAAATATTCACTGAAGCCCCAGCAGGTTTTAGCCCTAAGCCCTTATTAAATGTTTTAGATAACGAGCCTTTGATTCATCCGCAGCAACTGTTATTATGGGAATGGATGGCGCAATACTATATGTGTAGTGAAGGTGAAGTGATGCAGGCTGCAGTACCAGCAAACCTGAAATTATCGAGTGAAAGTATTTTGATTTGGAATGAAGAAGCAGATGAAAATTATACGGATCTGAGTGATGACGAATATATTGTTGCAGAGGCATTGGAATTAAAAAAAGAGTTGAGGCTTAGTGAAGTGCAGCAACTTTTAAATAACACTCAAGCTTACCCGATTATAAAGAAACTGATCGAAAAAGGACTCTGTTATGTTTGGGAGGCCCTCATAGAAAAGTATCAAGAAAAAAAACAAACTTATCTACAATTACACCCTATTTATAATTCCGAGGAAGCACTCACAAAACTTCTAAATAATTGGGGCAAAGCCCCTAAACAAATGGAGTTACTACTCTCCTATTTGCACTTGCTCAAAACAGAAGGTGAAGTGATACAATCGGCGCTTTTGAAAAAATCGAATGCATCTGCAGCGCAATTAAAAGGCTTGGTACAAAAGGGTATTCTAGTATCGCAAAAAAAAACGGTGTCACGCATACCAGTTTTTTCAAAAGAAGCAGTGCAAAAATTTGAACTTTCTATAGCACAAAAAAAAGCACTAGTCAGTATTAAGGATCTCTTTGCCGAAAAAAAAGCTTGTTTACTCCATGGGGTAACTGCAAGTGGCAAAACGCAACTCTATATCCATCTAATCGAACATTATATACAACAAGCAAAACAAGTACTTTACCTACTACCCGAGATTGCACTTACCTCGCAAATCATTAGAAGATTACAGTCGCATTTTGGAGAAAATATTGGAATCTATCATTCTAAATTTAATGCCAACGAAAGAGTTGAAATATGGAATAAAGTAAAGTCGGGCGAACTGAAAGCTATATTGGGCGCGCGTTCTGCATTATTACTTCCTTTTGCAAATCTTGGATTAATTATTGTGGATGAAGAGCACGATCCATCTTATAAGCAGCAAGATCCTGCGCCAAGATATCATGCGCGCGATACCGCTATTTATTATGCAGGCTTATTTCAATCAAATATTTTATTGGGAAGTGCAACTCCAAGTATTGAAACCTATTTTAATTGTAAGCTGGGAAAATATGGATTAGTTACGCTTTCCGAACGGTTTGGAGAAGGCGTATTGCCCATCATGGAATTGGTAAATTTTCAAAAAGTAGTTGAAACACCAAATGGAAAAACAGTGTTTACCCCAAAACTTTTGAGTGCTATTGAACAAACTCTATTAGCAAAAAAACAAGTTATACTTTTTCAGAACCGTAGAGGCTATTCTCCATATCTGCTTTGCGAAACTTGTGGATGGATACCACATTGTGAACATTGTGATGTAACACTAACCTATCATAAATCAAAATATAAACTTTCTTGCCACTATTGTGGAAGCAGCTACCCAGTTGTAAATACATGTGTTGCATGCGGAAGTCATCGTTTTATACAAAAGAATTTTGGAACTGAAAAAATTGAAGAGCAGGTATTAGAATTGTTCCCCGACGCTAAAGTTGCGCGGATGGATTATGACAGCATCAAAGGAAAAAATGCGCATGATTCTTTGATCAAACTTTTTGAACAACAAAGAATCGATATCCTTGTAGGCACACAGATGGTTGTAAAAGGACTTGATTTTGAACACGTAAATCTAGTTGGGATTATTGATGCTGACGGAATCTTAAACTTTACCGATTTCAGAGTTTCAGAACGTGCATTTCAGTTGATGGAACAGGTAAGTGGTAGGGCAGGCAGAAAAAATGCAGATGGGAAAGTAATTGTTCAGGTAAGCAATTTGCTTCACCCAATTTTACAGTTTGTAAAAGCACATGACTATGCGCAGTTTTACCAATATGAAATTCAAAACAGAAAAGAATTTTCTTATCCGCCATTTACTAGGTTGATACAAATAGTTTTTAAAAACAAAGAAAAAAGTATTGCCGAAGAAGCTGCTAATATTTTTTTGAACGGTATGAAAACTCAGTTTGGTAAATCGATGAGCGGTCCGTCACAACCTGTTGTTGACAGAGTAAGGAATTTATATATTTGG
>JAYUFN010000351.1:0-3516 GCA_043738705.1 Bacteroidota bacterium | reverse complement strand
AATCTCTAATTTTTTTACAAAGAATCGATCTTTTAATCTTTCTTCAACAAAAGGGCTATCTAAAACCGGCTCTTTGTAATTTTATAGTCAAAATTGATTTTATGAGCGATTTAGTGAACGATTTTAATGATTACCGGAACCGAATGAACGAAGTGATATTGGATAAAAACAATTTGGTGATGAAAAGGCTTTGGAACTTGGATACCAATACGTACGAAGCGGGCGTATTAGATAAGAAAACCAAGGAAATGCTTGGATTAGTTTCCAGCATGGTGTTACGTTGTGACGATTGTATTAAATATCATTTGGGCAAAAGCTATGAATTGGGGGTGAGCACAGAGGAATTATACGAAATTTTTGCAGTAGCCAATATAGTGGGGGGCACAATCGTAATACCTCATACCAGAAGAGCAGCCGAATATTGGGAAGAATTGTTAAAAGGGTAGTAACATAATTAAACTTCAGAGTTTTAGATTTTTACTACCCTAGAATTTCGTAACTTTAACCCCAATATTTTGATTCTATTGTTTTGACGTATATAAATTCTAACAAATGAGTGAAACTGCAATAGCGGCACCTGTTTTAACCGCTAAAGATTTTGCAACTGACCAAGAAGTTCGTTGGTGTCCTGGATGTGGTGATTATTCGATTTTGGCTCAAGTTCAAAAAGTAATGCCAACAATTGGTGTACCTAAAGAAAATATTGTAATTATAAGTGGAATTGGCTGTAGCAGTCGCTTCCCTTATTATATGAATACCTATGGAATGCACAGCATTCATGGTCGTGCAACAGCGATTGCAAGCGGATTAAAGGCAAGCCGCCCAGAATTAAGCGTTTGGATTGTTTCGGGAGATGGGGATAGCCTGAGCATCGGTGGCAATCATACCATCCATTTACTTCGTAGAAATTTTGATTTAAATTTGCTTGTTTTCAATAACCAGATCTATGGCTTAACTAAGGGCCAGTACTCTCCAACATCAGAGCAAAATAAGATAACAAAATCGAGTCCTTTTGGAAGTATCGACCATCCTTTTAATCCCTTGGCATTGGCTTTAGGAGCTGATGCTAGCTTTATTGGCAGAAGCATGGACCGAGATCCAAAGCACCTGCAGTATATGTTAACTAGGGCTAATCAGCATAGGGGAGCATCATTCTTAGAGATCTATCAGAACTGTAATATCTTCAATGATGGTGCATATGAAATCTACACTGAAAAAACTACAAAAGCAGATCAGGGTCTTTATTTGGAAGATGGTATGCCATTGGTTTATGGAGCCAATCAGCAGTACGGTATAAAGATCGAAGGGATGCGACCAGTTGTAGTTGAATTGAGCGATTCGGTTACCAAGGATGATCTTTGGATTCATGATGAAAAAGATTTTTATAAAGCACAAGCATTGGTAAGAATGTTTGATGATCCAAATAAAAGCGGTGTTCATTTTCCCCGACCTTTCGGTGTATTCTTTCAATCAGAAAGAGCCTGTTACGAAGACGATATGGCGATGCAAATCGAAGAGACTATTGCTGCAAAAGGAAAAGGAGATTTGGACAAATTAATACGAGGTAAGGAAGTCTGGGAGATTGTATAATACGCATACTTATTTTATAAAAAATGCTCTTGAAATTAATCTCAAGAGCATTTTATTTTATATCGTATATTATTAGATGCTAACTATATCATTTCGGATGGCATATAACACAAGCCCTATTCTGGTTGATACACTTAGTTTATGAAATAAGGCATCTCTATATCCATCAATGGTTCTGGGGCTTAGAAACATATTATCTGCAATCTGTTTATACGACATATCGCTACAAATTCTTTTTAGAAATTCACTTTCTCTTTCTGTTAAATCGGCTTTTCTTTTAAAAAGCTCTTGATCTTCATCGAACTGATTATTCATACAGTGTATGATGTTCGAGCACATAAGTTCATTTAAGTAAATGCCTTTCTCAACAAGACTATCCAACGCGTTCTTTAACTCTTGAGGTTCGCTATCTTTTAAAATATATCCTTTCGCGCCATTTTTCAGCATCTTGATGATGGCTCTTTCTTCGTTAAGCATGCTTAGAGCGAGCACTTTTATATCGGGGTAATGAGTATAAAGCCATCGAGCAGTTTCATATCCATTCATTTCCGGCATAGTAATGTCGAGTAGTACAATCGAGGGGAGATTCTGAGGATTTAAATTTTGAATAAATTCTTTTCCATTTGAAGCTTCAGAAATGATTTTGTAATCACTAAATGAATTAATAATAATGGCTACTCCTTTTCTAAATAAGATGTGATCATCAACGATCGTAATCTTTATCATACGCTATATTTTAGATTATAAAGCAACGATAAGAATCTATTGGGTGGGAGCTGATAGATGGTATGTTGTGTTCGAATTGCAAATTTCTATTAACTAAGTCTATTTACCAATGAGCTTTTAACCGAATTGTCTGGGTGAAAACACCGTAAAAATTCAGTGTTTTCTACTTTGTTTAGTATCGGTGATGCTATTACTTTTACCTCAGATAAACTGCAGTTGGCTATTACCAATACACCTTTCTAGGTAAACAGTTTCATTGGGGGTTACAAACCAAAAAGAGGTGGCAATTTGCCACCTCTTTTTATTAACTAATCAAGAAAGGTTGAACTTGTATATTGCTTGATACTGCTTTCCCTGTTTAAGCGCGTTATAGATTAACTTCGTATCAGATCTATCTCCTTAAACATGTTTTTGCAAGTTCATCCTGATAACCCAAATCCCAGATATCTGAAAATGATTGTAGACTGTTTGCTCTCTGGGGGCATTATTATTTATCCTACCGATACCATTTATGGTTTAGGTTGCGATATTTTTCAACTCAAGGCGATTGAACGTATTGCAAGGATCAAACAGGTTGACCCAGCAAAAGCACAATTAAGTTTTATCTGTAACGATCTAAGCGACCTTAGTAAATACACAAAAAGTATTGGAACTCCTTTGTATCGGTTATTGAAAAATTATTTACCAGGCCCATATACTTTTATCTTGCCCGCCAGTAAAGAAGTTCCAAAAATTTTGCAGAGTAAAAAAAATACCATTGGCTTAAGAATTCCTGATAATAAAATTGCCAGAAGTATTGTGCAAGAATTAGGTCATCCTATTTTATCAGCATCACTACCAGGAGAAATGGTAGAAGAGTATACAGATCCTGAATTGATTTATGAGAACTTTCAAAACCTTGTAGACATTGTGATTGATGGGGGTATTGGAGGAATAGTTCCTTCCACAATTATTGATTGCACAAAAGATAGTTATGAGCTTATTCGGGAAGGAGCAGGTGCTTGGGACGAATAATTTTAGACACATTTTTTCTCAAAAAAAAATATTTTACCGCCTCGATTCGTTAGATTTAAAAATGCATTTGAGCAAGCTTATTTTCTTTTATCTACTATTTTTTTTGCTTTCCTCAGGGAAGTTAATTGCACAATCTCCTTCGTATATACATTATGATGTTACAAGTGGGCTGCCAACTAACGAAAT
>JAYUFN010000350.1:0-9736 GCA_043738705.1 Bacteroidota bacterium | reverse complement strand
TAAGTACCAAAGAATGGATGGCAAAGGGTATTTATGATTCAAAAGCAAAGGACTTTATCAATCCTTATCGAAAGATGGTTTATGATACTACCGCCGAAATGAATGCGGTTGTTGGAAAATTAGAAGAGAATAGCTTTATAAAAGATCAAGTAATAGTATTGAAGCATTTCAAAAAAGAAGTAATAAATTTCAAAAAGCTGCTCTAGTTTTCAAAAAAAAGATAAAGCCGCAAACCTATTTTAGTAATGGGTCGGCGGCTTTATCTTTTATATACTAAAATGGCAAATCGTCTAAAGGGCTGCTGATATCGCTTGCAGTGCTTACTTCAGTTCCGGATGATTGGTAGTTTGCCGATTGCCCTTGATCAGCTCCCTGTGTTGCACCAGCTTCGTTGGGGCGCCCACCAAGTAATTGTATACTAATTGTACGCAAAGTTAATGTAGCCCCGTTGCGACCATCTGTAGTGGTATACGTGCGAACATCAGGAGTTCCTTCCACATAAACACTCGTCCCTTTCTTTAAATAAGGCGCAATACCCGTTTTGTCTGTCCAATATGCACAATCAACCCATGTTGTTTTGTCTTTCTGTACCCCTTGTGCGTCTTTAAACCGCTCGGTATGGGCCAGCGTAAAATTGATCACATTTTTCCCATTTACATTATTTAAAATGGCATCTTTTCCCAAATTGCCTATCACTTGGAGTTTTATCATAATAGTATTTTTTGATGTCTATAATTTATGAAATTAATAAAAATCATGATACCGTTCTGCTTGATTTTTTTTAGCATGTTGATAAGTATTAACTGACATTTTAGGTGTTTGAGGAGCAATAATCAATTAAAACAGTTTGTTTTTTCGCTTTTCGAAAAACTTTACCACCCGAGCAAAGTTGAAAGCTACCCTGCTTCCGATCAGTTGTTTTACTTTTGCGTAAATTTTGTAGGATGAGTCGTAAAGGAAAAGTGTTAGTTGCAATGAGTGGCGGTATTGATAGTACCGTTGTTGCATTGATGCTGCACCATGAAGGGTATGAAGTAATTGGCATTACAATGAAAACATGGGATTATGCCACAAGTGGTAGCAGCAATAAGGAAACAGGTTGCTGTAATATCGATTCATTTAACGATGCACGTCAGGCAGCTGTTCATCATGGTTTCTCACATTTTATATTGGATATCCGCGAAGAATTCGGCGATTTTGTAATCGAGAATTTTGTAGAAGAATATATTGCAGGCCGTACTCCTAACCCTTGTGTGATGTGTAATACGCATATCAAATGGAGGGCATTATTAAAAAGAGCCAATGCACTGGATTGTGAATTTATCGCTACAGGCCATTATGCTGAAATTCGCAAACAAGATAATGACCGCTTTGTAATCAGCAAAGGTGCTGATGAAACCAAAGATCAGAGCTACGTGCTTTGGGGATTGCAGCAAGACCTTTTAAGCCGAACAATGCTACCCTTAGGAGGCTATCGCAAAACCGCTATTCGTGAGATGGCAGTTGAATTAGGTTATCCAGAATTAGCTAAAAAAAGTGAGAGCTACGAAATCTGTTTCGTACCCGATAATGATTACCGTGGTTTTTTAAAACGCAATGTAGCAGGTTTGGAAGAAAGGGTAAACGGAGGTTGGTTTGTTGATAAAACAGGAAAGAAATTAGGTCAACATAAAGGTTATCCATTTTATACAATTGGTCAAAGAAAAGGGCTTGAAATAGCAATGGGGCACCCTGTTTATGTAACATCCATTAACCCCGATACGAATACAGTTGTTTTAGGTGTCGAGAAAGATCTAGAGCAGAATGACCTGCTTGTTGGAAAAATGAACTGGATTAAATACGATGGCATTTCTGATGGCATGGAAGCAGTAACAAAGATTCGTTATAAAGACAAAGGTGCATTAAGTAATCTTCACAATACCGACAATGGGATCCGTGCTAGATTTTACGAAAACGTAAAAGGTATTGCACCAGGCCAGAGTGCGGTTTTCTACGAAGGAAATGATGTGATAGGAGGAGGGATTATTCAGCGTGGCGAATTAATTTGATGCTGCTTTTTCTTAACATAGCTACATTTATTTTTTCCTAAATAAAACTGCATACATCGTATCAGCCTTCTGATCATATCCGATAAGATATTGTTCATCAATTATTGAAATATCAGGATTATTTATAAGAATGTAATTTTTCATTTTTTCATTCTCCGATTCAAAAACAGAACAGGTACTATAAAGGAAATATCCACCTGGTGCTAACGAGCTGATCACATTGCTTACAATGCTTTTTTGCAGACTTGTATAGTGTTCGATTTTATCTTCAGTAAAAAATGATAATTGCTCAGGGGTTCTTCCCCAGGTGCCACTCCCACTGCAGGGAACGTCTGCAAGTATCAGATCGAATATACCATGAGGCTTGGTTGGGTTAGGTTTAGATAAATCACTAGTAAAAGATTGAAAATATTTAATGCCAGCACGTTCAAATCGCGCCGCAAGATTTTTTAAGATACTGGATCGGATATCCGATACGGTAATATCCATTACCCCGAGATGATCCTTTGCCAAAAGAGTTTTACCTCCACTAGCTGCACAACAGTCCCAAAGCTGAACTGCTTTGGTTTTATCTCTTTCAATTTTCGAAAAGAATTCGGCTATTCTTTGTGAGCTTTTATCTTGAATTACAACATCCCTATCAATCGCTACAATTTCATCAATCTTTACAGAATTTGGTAATGCAAAACAAGTATCAGATATTTTAGTAAATGGAATTTCCGCGGTTTTAATCTGCTTCCTCACAGCATCATATTTACCCGGCCGAATACGCAAAAAAACATCGGGCTGCATCAAATGAGAAATAGCAAAATTACTTGCATCAATTATTTTAGATAACCCATTTAAAAAAGGAAATATATCATCACCATTAAATTCAGGATATTGACTCTTTATAAATTCTAATTTAGAATCAATAGGTTGTTCCCAATGATTCAACCAATTTTCATCAAAGAGGATCTCCCATCCGTCAACAATTTCATTTACTAAAAAAAGTGCAATCTTAAATCTATTTTCGATTTGCAAATTCGAGCCAGCTTTTCCAATTCTGGAAAAGGCATAACAGAGATGCGCAATATGTCTTCGATCTTTAGACCCGAATTTTTTATTCTCTGAAAAATGTTTTTTTAAATATGCGGCAAGTGGTATACTACCATCATATAGATTCATGATTTGAATAGCAGATAGTAGGTATTGATTGGCGTATTTCATGGCTAAAATATAATAAGGATGCCGTTGAAAATTCAACGGCATCAAGAAATTGAACAGAATGATTATAATTTACTCGTTAACTATAATTCTAATAAAGTTTTAACGGGGTCTTTACCCATCAATAATAATTCCGGATTTTCTAGTAACTCTTTTACACGTACTAAGAAGCTCACGCTTTCTCTTCCATCAATAATCCGGTGATCATAACTCAATGCCAAATACATCATGGGGCGAACCAACACTTGTGCATTGATTGCCATTGGACGTTCTTGTATTTTATGCATTCCTAGAATTGCACTCTGTGGAATATTGATAATTGGTGTACTCATCAAACTTCCAAATACACCGCCATTGGTAATTGTAAAAGTTCCACCAGTTAGATCTTCAGTTGTTAATTTACTATCGCGTGCCTTACCAGCCAATACCACAACAGCTTTCTCAACTTCAGCCATGCTCAAACTTTCTACATTTCGAATTACGGGAACTGTTAGTCCTCGTGGTGTACTAACAGCAATACTGATATCAGCATAATCGTGATATAAAATCTGGTCACCATCCATAGAAGCATTTACTGTTGGCCACTCTCCTAATGCAATTGCACAGGCTTTTGCAAAGAAGCTCATAAAGCCTAGATTCACACCATGACTTTCTTTGAATTTATCTTTGAATTGCTTGCGTATTTCCATGATTCTGGTCATATCCACTTCATTAAAAGTGGTTAACATGGCTGTAGTATTTTTTGATTCAACCAACCTGCGACTAATGGTTTTGCGCAAGTTGCTCATTTTTTCTTGGCGAACATTTCTACTTAAGATTTCATTTCCCGCAAAAGCTTTTTTACCAGGATTATTTAACGCTTCCAATACATCTTGTTTCATAATCTTTCCACCTACTCCAGAAGCAGTAATATTGGAAGGGTTCACTTTCTTATCAGCAATGATTGCAGATGCAACAGGAGTTGCTTTGATATCATTAGGGATAGATATTACAAGAGCTTGACTATTTGTAGCAGGGGCTAGCACTTTTACGATTGGCATTTCCACTTCAGCAATGCCTTCCGGCTTAACCGCTGTTTCATCTATCTTGGCAATAACATCTCCTATCAATAAAGTATCTCCTTCAACAGCAACCCTTGATAAAATTCCAGCTTGTTCTGCATTCACCTCAAAAGTCGCTTTTTCGCTTTCGAGTTCAGCAATCACTTCATCACGATCAACATAATCACCTTCGTTTTTTGTCCATTTCAAGAGTGTTACTTCATTGATAGATTCACCTATCGTGGGAACTTTTATTTCGATCATAAATAGTTTTATTTCGAATTAGTTTAATAAAATATTTATCAGATACTAAATGCAGTATCAATAATTTCTTTCTGCTCTTTTGCATGCACTTTTGCATACCCCGTGGCAGTTGCAGCACTTGCGTTTCTGCTGATCACTCCAAAATTAATCCGCTTCAAATTCATTTGCAAGAAAGAAGCTGCACCCATATTCAAAGGTTCTTCCTGAACCCAAAACCATGTTGCCTTTTTGTATTTCTCATACATTGCATCTAGTTGCTGATTTGGAAGTGGATAAATCTGCTCGAGCCTTAGTATTGCGATGTCTTCTCTTTTATCCTTTAATTGCTTTTCAGCTAAATCAAAATATATCTTACCGCTACACATCAACACTTTCTTTACTGATAAAGCTTCTTTTACAAATTCATCATCGATCAATTCTTTAAACCCACCTTTAGTAAAAGCCTCCATCGGGCTGTAGCTCCCCGAAAAACGTAAGTTAGCTTTTGGAGAAAAGTTGATCAATGGTTTTCTGAAAGACCATGCCAATTGTCTTCTTAGTGCATGGAATAAATTCGCTGATGTAGTAATATTTGTTATAACTAGATTTAACTCTGCACACATTTGCAGGAATCTTTCCATGCGGGCACTACTATGCTCGGGACCCTGACCTTCATACCCATGGGGCAATAACATTACGATGCCATTCATTCGCTGCCATTTCTGTTCGCCTGCAGCAATAAACTGATCAATCATTGTTTGAGCTCCGTTTGAAAAGTCTCCAAACTGTGCTTCCCAAATTACCAATGCATTTGGATTAGCAAGGGCATATCCATACTCAAACCCAAGCACTCCATATTCACTAAGTAAAGAATTATAGATCCTAAATTTTTGTTGATCTTCCTGAAAATGATTTAATCGGTTATAGCCCTTATTTGTACGCTCATCCCGCAGAACTGCGTGACGATGAGAGAAAGTACCACGCTGAACATCTTGTCCGCTCATGCGAACCAATTTGTCGTTAACCAGTAAAGATGCATAGGCTAATAATTCGCCAGTAGCCCAATCTATTTTATTTTCCGATTCCAATAGTTTGATTTTATCCTGTACAAATTTCTCCACCTTTTTTAAGGGTTTAAATGTTTCGGGCCACTTCATCAATGCATCAAACAAACGTTTTATTTCAGATTCCGGAACAGCCGTATTTGGTGAATATTCAAAATCTGCGGTGGTTGCTTTAATTAAACTTTTCCAAACCAATTCTGGCTGTTGATATTTATATGGTAACGGATTTTGTTTAATTTCATCAAGTCTTTCCTGGAGGTCTGCCCAGAACTTTTTCTCCATTTCTGTTGCAAGTTCTTTTGCATCTCGATCTCCGTTATCTATCAAGTGTTGTGTATAAATCTCTCTAGGATTTTGATGTTTGTCGATCATCGCATATAACTGCGGTTGTGTATATTTTGGATCATCTCCTTCATTGTGGCCATGCTTTCTGTAACATACCATATCTAGGAAAATATCGCTATTAAACTCTTGTCGATAACGAGTTGCAATCTCAGCACATTTTACAACTGATTCTGCATCATCCCCATTCACATGTATTACCGGAGCTTGAACCATTGCAGCAACAGAAGTACAATAATCAGAACTTCTTGCATCGTCAAAATCAGTGGTAAACCCAATTTGATTATTGATTACAAAATGAATGGTCCCTCCTGTATAGTACCCACGAAGATTACTCATTTGCAAAACTTCATATACAATTCCTTGACCAGCTACTGAAGCATCTCCGTGAATGAGTATCGGCAAGATTTTATCAAAATCACTTTCATATAAAACATCTGCTTTAGCTCGGGCAAAACCCACCACCACAGGATCAACTGCTTCGAGGTGCGAAGGATTTGGCATTAATTTTAAATGGATAGTTTTATCCTCCATTGTTTGTACTTCACTCCCATATCCCATATGGTATTTCACGTCGCCGCTTCCCATAGTTTGGTCGATCGTTGCAGTTCCTTCAAACTCACTGAAGATTTGTTCGTAGGTTTTACCCATAATATTTGCCAGCACATTCAGTCTACCCCTATGCGCCATCCCAATCACTACTTCCTGCACTTCATTGTTAGCTGCCACATTAATAATTGCATCCAAAGCCGCAATGGTGGTTTCTCCACCTTCAAGAGAAAATCTTTTCTGCCCAATATATTTAGTGTGCAAAAATTTCTCGAACATAACGCCCTGGTTTAATTTTTCCAGAATACGTTTTTTTTGAGGAATGGGAATTGGGTTGGCAAATTTTTGTTCGATCTCATTCGTGAGCCAATCTATTTTCTTTTGATCGCTTATATATTTAAATTCAATTCCTATATGGTTTGCATAGCATTTATTTAAGTGCTCGAGAATTTCTTTTAGGGTAACATTTCCCAGTCCAATTAAATTACCCGCCTGGTATTTTGTATTTAGATCGGAATCAGTCAATCCGAAAAAGTTTAAATCCAGGTTTGCCCCACGATCTTTTCTAGTTCGGATGGGATTGGTTTTGGCTAATAAATGACCTTTATTGCGGTACCCTAAAATAAGGCGATAAACTTTAATCTCCTTCATCCAATCTGTAGGTATAGATTGGCTTTCTTTTGTTTGAGAAGCCCCTTGAGCTATTGCAAAATCAAATCCTTCAAAAAAAATTTTAATATCGGGATCAATCGAGGCAGGGTCTTTTATAAAATCATTGTATAAGCTTTCGATATACGCCGGGTGGGAGTTGGTGATGTACGAAAAGTCCTTCATGTGAATGTAAAACAGCTTTTTTTGTGGAGTGGTTGGCAAATATCTATCTTTCCTGTCACAAAAAAAGCAAAGTTTAGAATAGGGTAAGAGGATTTTTCTATCTAAAACAAGAAAAAATAGCGTTAACCTGTAATTTTTCTAGTTTAAATTTCAGATTTCCAATTCAAGCCCTTACCTTTGCCGTCCTGAAAAAATTAGAACATGGCAAACCATTCAGCTACAAAGAAAGATGTTAGACAAGCTGCGAAGCGTCGCGATAGCAACCGTTATTATGGTAAAACTACCCGTAACGCTATTCGTGATTTGAAAGCAAATACCGATATAAAGGTATACGGAGAGCAACTTCCTGACGTTATTTCGCAAATCGACAAGTTAGCAAAGCGTGGTATTATCCACAAAAACAAAGCTGCTAACTTAAAGAGCAAACTTGCTAAGAAAGCAAATGTTACTGCTGCTTAATTTATTTTGAGCAGATTACATAACTGATTCGCAAGCCAACCTGAAACCAGGTTGGCTTTTTTGTGCACTTACTTGATTGATAGTGGTAAAATAACTGTGAAGCGATTTATATTTTTCGCAGGAGAATCGTACTCCACCACCCCGTGGTGAGACAAAATAATTCTGTTTACGATGGATAAGCCCAAACCAAAACCCTTTGTACTGGTATCAATTGCATTTTTCCCCCTATAAAATGGCTGCATCACTTTGGAAGAATCTTCGTCCGACAAAATCGCACCATTATTTTCCACATGCACCCGAACTTTACCCTTTCCGTTGTCGATAGTTACAGTTATTTTTTTATCCGAAGCATAGAGATACGCATTTTTGAAAAGGTTGATAAAAACCGACTTCAGCAACGATTCATTCCCTGTAACAAAAAGGGCTTCATCGTTATCAGGAATCTCTTTAAACCCAATATGAATAGTTGCATCTGGAAACATTTGCATCAACTGACTACCAGCTTCTACCACTGCTTCGTCAACCCTAATTCTTGGCCAATCTTTTTGATAACCCAACTGATCATATTGTGACAAGAGTAACAAAGAATTGGTTAAATCAATCATCCCCTGTTGGTCTTCCTTTAGTGAATACAGCAGTTTTTTGATGTCTTCATCCGATAACTTTTTATTCAATGCTGATTCCGTTTGGGAAAGCATAATAGCCAGTGGCGTTCTTAATTCATGTGAAGCATGTTGTACAAAACTTTTTTGAAATTCAAAAGCGTTGCTTAATCTTTCCATCATAGCATTATAGCTTTGCGCGATTTGATTAATTTCCGGAAAGTTCTTTACTACTTCAATTCTGCTTTTCAAATTACGAACGGTAGTTCTTTTGATTTGTTTGTTCAAAGTCAGTAATGGCTTGAATGCCTGTTGAACGAAAAAAAACGACGCCAATGCAGTAACGATAAGTCCTCCAAAAAAAACAGCTGCCAAGATGATTTCCAGATTTTGAACTTTATTATATCCCGATAAATCGTACCCTGAGGCGATAGTAAAATATTTTGTTTGAGGGTTATAGATTCCTACAAATTGGTATTTATTTTTTTCGAAATTATATTCCCGTTTATTTTTTATTTCCTTTAATAATCCCCTTTCGAATTTGGGGATATAAGTATAGGGCAATCTACTCAGAACATAGCCGGTGGAATCCATTACAGCCAGCTTCTCGTCAAAAACAGAGTTGGTATATACTCCAGAAATCATTTTAGCATTAGCTGCCTTATTAGGATCCTTTACTTCATATACTAAATCATGAAAAATAATTGCTTCGGACTTAACGCGGTTATAAAATTCCGTTTCACGGTAATTATTGTATAAAATAAAAATTATAATCGAGGAAGCCGCCAACACGATAGCAACAAATAGTGAGAACATGAGGGCGAACCTAATCTTGATACTCATTTTATTCGATCAGATTATTTAATAAAATAACCAAAGCCCGGCTTTGTATGTATCAGTTTGGTTTCGAAAGGTTTGTCTAATTTATTTCTAAGGAAACTGATATATACTTCAATGGTATTTGTTCCGGTATCAAAACTTAAGTCCCAGACCTTCTCAAGTATCTCTTGTTTTGAAATTACTTTCCCTCTATTCCTAGCTAATAATACTAAAAGAGTAAATTCTTTTGCTGTTAAGTTTACAGTAACTCCCGCCCTAACTGCTGTTTTATTTCTAAAATCTATTTCCAGATCATCTACAACAATTTTCACATCTTCATCTTTCAAATCGGGCCTTTTCAAAAACACTTTTACACGCGCAAATAATTCATCAAAATGGAAAGGCTTCACAATATAATCGTCGGCACCTAATTTAAATGCTTCCATTTTATCGTTTATTTCTCCCATTGCACTTAGCATAATAATTGGAATACTTTTCTTAAGCACCCTAAAATCTCTACACAATTCAAA
>JAYUFN010000349.1:0-3519 GCA_043738705.1 Bacteroidota bacterium | reverse complement strand
TCTTGTTTTCACTACACATACCCCAGAAGAAGCTGGTAATGAAAAACATGATATTTATCTGTGTCAGAAAATGAGTTATTTCTGTGGATTGAGTTTAGACGAAGTCCGTAGAATAACAGGTATTAAAGACGATCAATTCAACCATTCTTTAGTGGCATTGAGATTTGCAAGAAAAGCAAATGGTGTTTCTGCGCTTCACGGGGAGGTAAGTCGCGCAATGTGGGCTCATTATGATGGGATCTGTCCAATTATCAATATTACAAATGCCCAAAACTGGCATTATTGGGCTGATAAGCAAATGTATTGCTCATTGGAAGAAAAAAATGATTTCAGTTTTGATGACCGAAAAAAGTTCCTTAAGAAAAGAGCATTTGAAATTGTTGCAGACCAAACTGGAAAACTTTTTAATCCTAATGTATTAACAATTGTATGGTCACGCCGGTTTGCAGGATATAAACGTGCAGATATGCTTACTTGGGATTTGGAACGATTCGAAAAATTATTGTCCTATACCAAATACCCTGTTCAGATTATTTGGGCTGGAAAACCTTACCCATTAGACTATCCAGCGATTACTCAATTCAATAATCTTGTACAGATTAGTAAAAAATATAAAAATGTAGCCGTGTTGATTGGCTATGAACTTTCTTTGAGCAAAAGATTAAAACAAGCTTCTGATATCTGGTTAAACAATCCTCGTGTTCCTCGTGAAGCATCTGGAACCAGTGGCATGACAGCTTGTATGAATGGTGCGGTAAATTTATCAACTGATGATGGCTGGATCCCGGAGTTTGTTAATCATGCGAATAATGGATTTGTAGTTCCCAAAGCTGATTATGCAAATATGTCTGTTCAGGCTCAAGATGATTACGATCTGAATAAACTTTATGAGATATTAGAACAACAGATTCTTCCTTTATATTATGAGAATTATGATACTTGGAGGCAAATCATGAAAAATGGTATGATGGATGTTCGCTGGCAATTCGATAGCAACAGAATGGCTCAGGAATATTATGAGTTGATGTACAAATCATAAATAAGAAAGTGAAAATAAAATCTAAATCCTTGTGTTGTACGGGGATTTTTTTTTCTTACTACTCATCTATCCTAATCAATAAACAAATGCAGCTTAATTTTGTACTATTAAAAACCGATTTATGAAACATAAAATGGTAGTAGCGATTACGGGAGCATCTGGATCGGTTTATGCTAAAGTATTATTAGATAAGTTACTCGCTTGTAAAGAGCAAATTGAAGAAGTTGGAATCGTGATGAGCCTAAATGCAAGAACCGTTTGGGAAACAGAATTAGGCAACCAATCTTATTTAAATTATCCTTTCCGATATTTTGAGAAATACGATTTCAATGCGCCTTTCGCTTCAGGCTCTGCAAAATTTAGTAGCATGATAGTGGTGCCTTGCAGTATGGGAACCCTTGGCAGAATTGCAACAGGTGTTAGTGACGACTTGGTTACAAGAGCTGCCGACGTTATTCTAAAAGAAAGAAGAAAACTTATTTTAATGGTGCGGGATACCCCATACAATTTGATACATCTCAAGAATATGGAAACTGTAACAATAACAGGTGGAATCATTTGTCCTTGTAGCCCTTCGTTTTATAGTAACCCTCAAACCTTTGAATCCCTAGCTGCTACAGTTGTTGACAGAGCTTTGGATCTAATAGGAATTGAATTAAATACCTATCGATGGGGGAGTCAATAATTTAAACAGTAGCTGGGATTTTTTCTGCGGTCCATGTTTTCCTACCAATTCCAGGGATCACATGTTTCTCACTATGATAAGATGACCTCACTAAGGGACCACTTTCAACATAATCTAAGCCGATCCGATAGCCAATTTCGCGTAATTCAGCGAACTCATCAGGATGTACAAACCGCTGTACGGGCAGGTGTTTTTTGGTAGGCTGTAAATATTGTCCTAAGGTGAGTACATCTGTTCCGTTTGCAACCAGATCTTCCATCGTTTGAATCAACTCTTCTTTTGTTTCACCGAGTCCTAACATGATCCCGGTTTTAGTTCGCATGCCACCCTCTTTCAAAGTTTTTAAAACTTCTAGGCTTCTTCGATATTTGGCCTGTATTCGAACCTGACGCGTTATGCGTTCTACGGTTTCCATATTATGACTTACCACGTCAGGAGCTGCATCAATAATTCGTTGAATTTGATCAGCAATTCCCCTGAAGTCAGGAATTAGGGTTTCAAGTGTTGTATTTGGATTGAGCGATTTAACTGCTTTGATCGTATTATACCAAATTATAGAGCCTCCATCTTTTAATTCATCTCTGTCTACGCTGGTAAGAACCGCATGCTTTACTTTCATTAAGTGGATTGCTTCTGCAACACGCTGTGGCTCATCCCAATCAACCAGTTCAGGCCTTCCAGTTGCAACAGCACAGAAACCACAACTACGGGTACAGATATTACCAAGAATCATAAATGTAGCTGTTCCCTCACCCCAGCATTCTCCCATATTTGGGCAATTGCCGCTCTCGCAGATGGTATGTAATTTATGTTTGTCCACTAATCCCCGAACGTGCTTATAACTTTCACCTATGGGTAATTTTACTCTCAACCAGTTGGGTTTTTGAATTTTTGAAGTCTTTGGATCAACTGAAGGTATTACTGGTAATTCTTGCATGCCTCTATTCCTTTGAACAATTTAAATAATAATAACATACTGATTAGCCCCAAGTCTAATTCAAAGGGAACCACTCAATCATCTCTGCAAATAGAACAAAAAAAAATCATTTTCGTTTACCAAATACGAAGGAAACATAAGCATTTAAGAATAAACTCTTAGGATCATTTCTCAAAAGGATTGGCATTGTTTTTGAATAATATTCAATATTGAGACCAACTTCGAGGGCACTAAGCACTTCATTATATTTGCCATAGTCAAACCTAATTGCAGTTCTGGCATAAGCTCCTGGCACATACTGAATTTCGCTCAACCCTTTCGTAAAGCTTGCCTTACCAACAATAATAGTTGGATCTAAAAATATACTATCGTTATTATTGTATTTGATTTGTTGTCGTTTGCCAGTTCCAAATGGATTTTCAACTTCAATATAATAAGGCTTTAAAAGTCCTAAAGTTAAACCACCACCATAAATCGCAGAAACTGCTACTCCATTTTTATTACCCTTTCCACCAATCAGGCGTTGTTGTCCAAATCCCAATTTAAGATAGTAGAAGTTATTTTGTTTACCATATATATAACTAGAAAAAACCACAAAACCTTGTGAAGTACTTAAAGTAGGCACTTTTTCTTCTGTCTTATCCTTTCTTTCTCCAAATTCGAGCCACCATAAATTAGTTTTCGGGATGGTCTTATATTTGCCTTTTTCTAAAAACATCCCATACCCATCGGTATTAAATTTAAATCCAAAAGCATTTTGCTTTTGGAAAATCAAAGCACCTTCTTCTTCCTGCTTGATTAGTTGATTAATCCTTTCCTTTTTTTCTGCTTTTTTCCGCGCTTTATCTGAAAAAGGAG
>JAYUFN010000348.1:0-3521 GCA_043738705.1 Bacteroidota bacterium | reverse complement strand
CTCCTCAACCGATTTATAGCTAGCCCATACTAGGTTTACTTTACTAAGTTGATCCATTTTCTTAATCATTTCCTTTACTTCGTGCTGGCAGTGACCACAATCGGGACTAAAATAAACGATCACTGTATAGTCTCTTTTTGGTAATTGATCTCTACTAACCCAATTATTGTTCATCTGCAAAATCTTAAAATCGGGCATTCGATTATCCTTTTTATAAGGGGGCACGGTATCGATTTGTGGCTGCGCATGCAGCGTAAACAAACCAAAAGAAAATAGCCATACGAAAATGATTTTATTTATCATATTTGAAATTGTGTAGCCGATTAATATTATTATTTTAGAATTGAATTATTGGCTTCCAACATACGCATTTCTTTGGCGTCTTGTAAAAATTCAGAAGCAAAAATAAAGTCGTTCAGTAAAGTGTCTTTGCTAAAGATGATATCTTTATTTGTTCCTTCCCATTGCTTCTTTCCGTTATAGAGATATACAATATGATCACCAATTTCCATCACACTATTCATATCGTGCGTAATCACGATTGTAGTGATTTTATATTCGTCAGTAATTTCTTTGATCAACTTATCAATGACCATTGATGTTTGAGGATCTAGTCCTGAATTTGGTTCATCGCAAAAAAGATATTGAGGATTCAATACGATGGATCGTGCAATACCCACACGTTTCTTCATGCCTCCACTGATCTCTGAGGGATATCTTTGATGCGCATCTTTTAAATTAACCCTGTCCAGAACCTCATCTACTCGGTGTTTTTTTTCGGCAATTGTCCAGCGTGTAAACATGTCGAGGGGAAATAAAACATTTTGCTCAACGGTCATTGAATCAAAGAGTGCAGTGCCTTGAAATAACATTCCAATTTGTTGGCGTAATTGTTTTCGGGTATCATTGTCCATCGTAAACATATCTACACCATTATAAAGTATTTGCCCTCCATCAGGCTTGAATAATCCAACCATACATTTAGTGAGGACGGTTTTTCCGCTTCCACTGGTTCCGATGATCAGGTTGCACTTGCCCGGTTCCATAATCGCGCTGATATCGTTCAGGATTATTCGGTCGCCAAATTGTTTGGATATGTTTTTGATTTCGATCATGCGAATGCAAACTACTATTTTGTTCTATAACACCGTTATCTGGTTTCTTAATAAATCTACAAATTCGTCTCTTTTTCGGATCAGCTTTGCTTCGCCATCTATTACCAAAACCTCAGCAGGCTTATATCTTGCATTATAATTACTCGACATTTCAAATCCATAGGCACCTGCCGTATGGATTGCCAAAATATCTCCTTCGTCCACTTCGTGCAAATGTCTGTCAGACCCGAAAGTATCTGTTTCACAAATATTACCTGTGATCGTATAGGTTTTAATTTCACCACTAGGGTTACTGATATTGTCTATTCGGTGATATGCATCGTACATCATTGGACGAATCAGGTGATTTAGTCCAGTATTTACTCCCGCGAAAATGGTACCATTTGAATTTTTCAGCACATTTACTTTAGCTAGTAGATAACCTGATTCGCTCACTAAATATTTTCCCGGTTCGAACCAGCATTGAAATTTTTTCTGATGTTTTTCCTCCAGTTTATTCAAGAAGGATTCTATTTCTTTAGCGAGCAAATCAATATCAGTTACATGGTCTCTTTCTCTGTAAGCCACTTTGAATCCACCACCAAGATCAAGAAATTCTAATTCAGGAAAATGTGGAATTAAATCATAAAATACTTCTGCCACTTTCATGAAAACAGAAACGTCTTTGATTTCGCTGCCAGTATGAATATGTAATCCCCGAATAAAAAGATGGTGTTTTTTTACAAGAGTAAGTATCTCATCCAATTGATTGATCGGTATGCCGAATTTACTATTGGAGTGCCCAGTAGATATTTTCAGGTTACCACCCGCCATGATATTTGGACGAAGGCGAATTCCAACAGGATAGCTATGACCGTATTTATTTCCAAATTTTTCGAGGTTTGATAAACTGTCTATATTGATATTGATACCAAGAGAAGCAGCTTCTTCAATTTCGCTAAAATCTATACCATTACTGGTGTAGAGTATATTTTCGGGTTTAGCACCCGCGTAGATTGCAAGGTGCGCTTCGTTAACAGAACTGCAATCAATATCACAACCGATATTCAAAAAATGTTTTAAGATATTGATATTAGTGAGTGCTTTACTAGCATAGAAAAAGCGCGTATTCGATTTCGCAAAAGCCGATTGAAGCTTAAGATACTGACTAGTAATTTTATTGGCATCGTATACGTATAAAGGTGTGCCGTAGGTATTAGCGATATTACATAAAAGTTGGTTCGACAATTCTTGCTGCATCTTGCGAAGATAATTGTCTTATGCTTCTATCTAAAAAAATGAAGGAATTATTCTGGTTTTTCTTCTTCCTCTATTGAATCTGATGGGGTTTTATCGGAATCTTTTTCATCAGGAGATTCAAAATGTTCATTTTGTATGTTCTGTTCTTCCTGTGGAATTATTAGTTCACCATTCTTATTAACTGCTATTTCTGAGATGTCTTTTGAAATGGGGGCTTCTTCTAATGCTTCGAATCCAATATTTTCTGCAACCGGTAAATAGGTAAAATCTTCGGGGCGAGTACCTTCAACTAGTTGCTCAGCCAATACCTCGCGAATCTTTGGGAGATCAGATGCACTATTAATACCAAAATAATCCATGAAATTTTTAGAAGTAGCATATATCAGCGGCTTACCCGGCGAACTTTCATTTCTACCACTAATCAGTATCAATTCTTTTTCTAATAATTTCTGAATACTATAGTCACTATTCACTCCTCGTATCGCTTCAATTTCACCTTTAGTAATAGGTTGTTTATAAGCAATGATAGCAAGTGTTTCCAAAGCGGCATTAGAGAGACGTTTTAGGAATTTGTCGCCATTGAGTTGAGCGATTGTTTGGTGGTAATCTTTTTTGGTAAGAAATTGCCAACCACCCCCGCTTTCCTTTACCTCGAATGGATAAAATTCGGAATCGTATTTTTCTTTGATACCCTCGAGCGCAGTTTCTACCTGATCTAACATAATCCTTTCTTCTAAAAAACCGAAAGTATTGTTGATTAATTCTACGATGTCCAATGAGGTAAGCGGTTTGTCGCTTGCAAATATCAAGACTTCAATATGCGGTATGATGCTACTAATTTCCAAGGGCTGAATTTTTTTGTGTGAAATGAAAGATAAGAATTTTGTATTAACCTTGCAATGCGGCGGCACCACTTACAATCTCTGTCAACTCTGTTGTAATAGCAGCTTGACGTGCGCGGTTATAACTGATCTTAAGTGATTTCAATAATTCATTGGCATTTTCACTGGCCTTATCCATTGCTGTCATTCGAGCACCATGTTCACTAGCGTTACCATCCAAAACAGCTTTGTACAATTGAGTGTTTAATATCTTTGGCATCAGTTCTGCGATCAGTACTTCAACCACAGGTTCGAAAATAAAATCTGAATTCTGTTGACCAACAGG